>JBAXMT010000053.1:0-12922 GCA_037134135.1 Methylococcaceae bacterium
CGCAGTGACACCATCAGATGCAACGGTTTCAGTAGCAGATTTAAACATCATGGATGCGGCAACGACTGGAATTATCACGGCAACCGTTGTGACTGGCACAGCCGCTGCTTTGAAATTACTAACAGGAACAGGCAACGCTTACACCACAACATTGACGGCAGGTTCGGCAGCAGCCGCTGATTTGATTGCTATTGATACCGCAACGACTATCGCTGTTGGCGCAGGTGCGATTACAGCAATAACTGGTTTAGTGGCAGATATTAAAACCGTGATTTCATCGACAGGCATTACAAAACCTACCAATTATGCTGTAACACCTTCTGATGCAACCGTTTCAGTGGCTGATTTGAATATCATTGATGCCGCAAATGGCACAGGTGTTATTACAGAAACAGTCATCACAGGAACAGCCGCTACATTAGCGGGATTAACAGGAACAGGTAACGCTTACACAACAACGTTATCAGCAGGAATCGCAGCAGCAACAGATTTGATTGCTATTGATGCCGCAACTACGGTGACTGTTGGTGCAGGAGCAGTTAAAGGAATTACGGGGGCAGCCGCAAATGTTGTTACCGTCATGGCAGCAACAACCATTACTAAAACATTGACAGGTCTAGCATTGACCGCGACATCTGCCACGGCAGCGCAAGCCAATACAATTTTTGGTTACACCAATACGGGCGTGAGTATTGTGGAATTAGTGAATTCATACACAACAGGCAGTGCGGTTGCTGGAATGAAAATTACCGATGTTTTAGATATTGATGCTTCAAATACCACAACCGCATTAAGCACAACAGCTGCAACTAGCGCAGCTTCTGTCACAGCGGCGGGGAAATGGTTTTTTAATACTACATCGAAATTATTTACATGGTGGGACGACAGCGAAGTAACTCCTGCCGCGCAATCTATTACGTTAACAGGTGTAAAAACTGTTTCCGTATTAGACGATTTGGTAACGATGACTTCATAACAAATGAACCAATCGCGTAGATGTGATTTATTTTCTGCTCTTAATAAATTCTTCTACGCGATCTAATTCAGTTTCAATTTTAGCGGTTAAGTTCTCAATTTCTACCCAGTTTTGTTCAGCTGCAATAACCTCAAGTTTTTCTGATAATTTGGCTAAAATAATTGCTCCAACATTATAAGATGCGCCTTTTATTTCATGCGCTACCGCTTTAACATTTGCCGTTTTTGCTTCAACTGCACTGGTAAGTTTTAATTTTAACGGCATAAGTGAATCACAAAAAATATCTAATACTTCCGTAATAATTTCCGCGTCATTATCAAATAAATTATTCAGCCGATTTATTTCAATCGGGCAACTTTCAATAAATTCATCTGCTAAAATTTCTTTAGTTACCATTGGTATTTTCAGCGATTCCTCTTTTATTTTTGGTAGCCATTTTTTTAAGACATCAGCCAAAATACTTACACTAATCGGTTTAGAAACATAATCATCCATTCCTGACTCTAAACAAGATTCTCTATCACCTTCAACAGCATTTGCCGTCATTGCGATAATTGGAATACGTTTTCGACTCTCAAAATTTTGCTCACGTTGGCGAATAATATAGGTTGCTTCAAAACCATCCATAATCGGCATCTGACAATCCATTAACACTAACGAATAAGGCTGCGTTTCTAAAGAATCAACGGCTTCTTTTCCGTTATTCACAATGTGAATGTTATAACCCATTTTTTGCAAAATATGTTTGGCAACTTGTTGATTCACTAAATTATCTTCAACTAGCAAAATCAAATGCTTACGCTGCAATAAGTTCTGATTTTCGTTTGCAACGGCTTGACGAATAGAAGGTATTTCTTCGATTTGTTTCGATTTTTCTGGATGTAAAATCGCGACAATGGCATCAAATAAAGCTAATTGTTTAACAGGTTTAACAAGTACGCTGGAAATGCCACTTTCAATAAGTTGGCGTTTTAAATTGTTGTCGATAGCTTCTTGGCAAGCAATAATTGGCAAATTTTTCAAATTTTCTTTTGTCTGAATTTGCTGAATCATCGTTAAAATTTCGTTTACACTTAATTCTGCCAATAAAACTACATCATAATTTTGCTCAAGCGATACTGCTTCTTCAAGAATATATAACATTTCATCAGTATTATCCGTGGTGTTAATTAAAAATCCCCACGCGCTTAAATACGCTAAATAAATGTCATGGTGTCCCGTATTTTTACCAACCACCAACACTCGTTTTTCACTTAAATGCTCAATTAAAGCATTGTGTTTTTGGTATTCAATTTGAAACGGCAATTCAATCCAAAACGTTGACCCTTCACCCAAATTACTTTCTAAACCAACCTCCCCGTTCATCAATTCAACCAAGCGTTTAGAAATGGATAATCCTAAACCTGTGCCGCCATATTTTCGAGTAGTTGAACTGTCTGCTTGTGAAAAAGGCTGAAATAAATTTTCTTGGTTTTCGGGCGAAATACCAATGCCACTATCACTAATTTCAATACGAATTTTTATGGTGTCATCGGTTTTACTGACTAATTTTGCATTGAGATGCACTGAACCTTTAGCGGTAAATTTAACGGCATTACTCAAAAAATTCAGTAAAACTTGGCGTAATCGTGTGGGATCACCGATAACTTTTTTCGGCAGAATCGGATCAATGAATGTCATAAGCGACAACGATTTTTCATAAGCCTTCGTGGCGACAACATCTGCACTACCTTCCAGCACTTGTTGTAATGAAAATTCGGTCAATTCAATTTTTAATTCACCCGCTTCAATTTTAGAGAAATCCAAAATATCGTTGATGATGGTTAATAATGTTTGTGATGATGTTTTGATGATATTTGCAAATTCGATTTGTTCTTCGTCCAACTTCGTGTCAAATAACAAATCGGTCATGCCAATAATGCCATTCATTGGCGTGCGGATTTCGTGACTCATCGTCGAAAGAAAATCAGATTTTAAACGTGAAGTCTGTTCAGCATTGTCTTTCGCTTTGGTAAGTTGTTTTTTAATGGCTTCGTTGATGAGCGATTGTTCACGCTCCATTTTAGCTCGCGATGTAATATCGGTGCGGAGTGAAATATAACCTTCAATCTGCCCTTCCGTATCAAAGAAAGGCACAATGGTTGATTGAACCCAATATAATTTTCCTGATTTAGAGCGATTACAAATTCTAGCTTCCCAAGCATTGCCGCTACTAATTGTTCGCCACATTTCGATAAAAAATTCGTTTGGATGCTGACCAGAATTTAATAATCGATGATTTTGTCCCATTAACTCGGCTTGAGAATAACCGCTAATCGCCGAAAATTTTTCATTTACATAGGTAATCAGCCCCGCTTTGTCTGTAATACTTACGATAGCGTGTTTATCTACTGCATATTGTTGACGTTCAAAATTAAGATTTGCCTGTTCACGCTCTTGAATCATTGTGCTGATAAATTTCATTAAACGAAACATAAAAGGCAGCGTAAACAAAACGACAACAAATGCTGCGATAGCAATGGTACGAACAAATTCAAGTTGGTGCGTTTGAATACTTTCGGCAGAAATATCGATACCAACAATGCCGTCTAGTTTGCCTGAAGATGTGAAAATAGGTGCGTAAGCTGATAACCATGTCCCCCAATTATCGGTATAAATTTCGGGTTCAACATATTTTTCAGTGGTTGCAGGAGTTGCATTGAAGACGTTTATAAGCGTTTCTGACACAGATTTAGCTGGATAAATATCACCTATTGCATTTTGATCTTTTGCGGAACCGTCAACAATAAAAACAAACTCACCGTTATCCAATTTTCGCATGGTGTAAATGTTGGCAATATCCGTGCTGCGTTCACGCATTACCACCAAATCATTTTTTAATTTTATAAACGTGGCACTTTTTTCATCTGAAACCGTTTGAACTTGGTGATGGAAATCCCCGTCGATTTTTTCAGCCACAATTTGAACAACATCACTGATACGCAAATTTAATTCTTGTCGTAAAAAATTTTGTATTTGTACCGAAGTCACAATAGTCAGGATTAAAATTCCTAAAAGCGTCAAACCGTAAATTGAATACTTTACTGAATTTAAAGTGGCTTTTTTATGTTCGACTACTTTTTTATTTTTATCCAATTTTTTACCCGCAAACGATAAACTAGCTCATTGTGACTTTTCGCACATATTTTTCATTTATGTTTAGTAGCGAATTCTCTATCTTCAACAATTTTCATTAACGCGAGAGGACTAAATGGTTTTGTTAAATACATATCAGCACCTTTTGCTAAACCCAATTCAATATCGGCTTTTTGTCCTTTCGCAGAAAGTAATACGACAAAACACGATTTATATTCTTCGGATGTTTTAATAAATTCGCACACCTGCAAACCATCAATATCACCAGGCATCATAATATCTAAAAATACTATGTCGATGGGCTGCGAACGAATAATTTTTATCGCATCTTCACCATTTTCTGCCTGAACAATTTGATCATTTGGTGATGTTGAAAATGTAATTTGCAACAATGTTCTCATCTGTAAATTATCGTCAACAAGTAAAACTCTCATATTTGCCCTTTTTTGTTAATTTAAAAAACTTCATTATCTGTGAAGCGACGAGGAAACCATAAGCCGATTTTTGTGCCTTGTCCTAGTTCACTTTCTACTTCGATTTCACCTTGATGGAAATCGACAATTTCTTTTACTAATGCCATTCCCAAACCTGAACCGACAATATCTCGGACATTATCAGCCCGCCAAAAGCGTTCAAAAAGTCGAGCAATTTGTTGTGGATTCATGCCGATGCCTTTATCTTCAACGGTTACGCCAATTTGTTCCACACCTTTGTCATTTATCCGTTGTTTAATTTCTAAAACCACTTTTCGATGACTGGGTGAATACTTGAACGCATTACTTAATACATTAACTAATGCCCGTTTAATTTGCTCCGTTTCAGCATAAATAAGCAACGATTCATCAATAAAATAATGAACTTCTATCTTATGAAAATCACCGTGCATTTTCAAACTGCTGAGTGTTTCTTTAATAATCGAAACAAACGGCTCAAAACTGAAATTAAAAGACTGCTCGCTACCTGTTTCAATTCGAGCTAAATCGAGCAAATCGTTAATCATCTCAACAACACTGCTACACTGTCCATAAACGGTTTGTAAAATATCACGTTGTGTCAAAGAATCAAATTCACGATTCAGTAAAAGTTCGCAATATCCATACATACTTGAAAGGGGCATTCGCAATTCATGTGCTGCAACAGATAAGAATTCACTTTTCATGCGATCCATTTCTGTTTCCAACGTGACATCGCGGAAATACATCACGGTGGGCATAATGCTGTTATTCAAATAGTATTTTGTTAAACGTAATGTGCGATATACAGGTGAATTACTGTGCAAGCTTAACCCTAATTTCTTAACGGGTAAATTATCTGCATTTAAAATTTGCATCAAGAAAGGTTCATCATGCCCTATTTCCAAACGATAAGGTTTTGCAGGGTGGCTGATTTCCAACATTTTTTTACTAAATTGACTTTGGCTAATCATCAATAATTCATCTTTGTTAAATCCTGTTATTTCTAAAAATGCAGGATTAACAGAACTCACTAAACTTTCTTCGGTAAATGTCACGATTCCGTCAGCACTAAAATTTACCACATTATTTAGTTCACGTTCACGTTGGAGCAATGTTTCTTCAGTGGTTCGCAAACGAGTTATATCAGTGTGTGAACCAAAAAGTCGCAACACTTTATTGTTTGAATCGCGGATGGCAATGCCACGAGCTAATATCCATAACCAACTGCCATTTTTGTGTTTTAAACGCTGAATATTTTCGTAAAAGATTTCGGTGCTTTTTAAAAAAACATCAACAACATGAAGTGCCATTTCTGAATCATCAGGATGAATTAGATTTTTCCACGTTGATAAAGCATTTGGTAATTCGTCGCACGAATAACCGAGCATTTCCTTCCAACGTGGTGATAAATACACATTATCGTTTGTTAAATCCCAATCCCAAATGCCATCGTTAAAAGAGCTGGCTACCAACTCATAACGCTCTTCACTTGCAGTTAATGCTTGTTGGGTTGTTACGCGATCCGTAATATCAATTAACGTGCCTGTGATATTGTCGATATGACCATTTTCCGTTGTGGTAATTTTTGAAGTTAAGGAAACCCAACGAATTTGCCTATCTTTGGTGATAATTCTAAATTCAATTTGCCGTTCAATTTGTAAAATGTCAGGATTTAAAATAACCAAAGATACTTTTTTTGTGTCATCATAATACAGATAATTTGTAATGGTTTTATGTAGACTATCTTCAATCGTGAACCCAGTCATTTTTTCCCATGCAGGGTTTAAAAACGTCAAATATCCTTGATTAGTGATTGAAAAAACCACTTCATTTAATTGAATAAAACATAATTCAGCCGTCTGTAACGCTTTTTTTAATCGTTTATTTTCAAGCAATAACGCTTCCGAACCGCTTGATGGATTTGAGTTTGACATTTTATTGATGAGCTATTTAAAGGTAAATGAGATAACAACGGTTACTATTATTTTATTTCATTTTAACAGAGTCACTATTTTTTTATACTACACAATCAGATTATATGAAGCAGGAATTCAATAACTCAAAAATTACGTTATTTCAGTGGATTTGGCGTTCATATTTAAAAACATCACTCGTTCCATTACTCATTGTTGAAATGGCACTAATTGCGACTTATTTTTTAAGCAATCAATTTGCCAATAAAGAAAATATCAAAACGATTGTTCACGTTGCGGAACAAGAATTATCACATTTAGCACAGCGTGAATCGAGTGGCATTGATCATCAACTTGATGCGATTGTGGAAGCGACAAAATATCTCCAAAATTATTCAACAGACGTAATGACAGGTAAAAATCTGTTACAACGTGACGATGTGACGCGATTTGCATTCAGCAAAGATGGCGCGTATTACACAAATAAAGATAACGGAGGAAGTGCGCTTTTTTACAGTGGATTTGTGCCGATTGGAAAAGTCGAAAAAGAAAAAGCCCTTAAATCGGCCGCATTAGACCCTGCATTAAAAGCAGTTAAACAAAGTTTTTCACTCGTTGCACAATCTTACATAAACACACACGATTCTTTAAATCGCATTTATCCATATTTTGACGTGATTTCACAATATCCCGCGAAAATAGATATTCCGTCGTTTAATTTTTATTACGAAGCCGATGAAAAACACAATCCAAGTCGTGGCACAGTTTGGACTGATGCGTACATTGATCCCGCTGGACAAGGTTGGATGACAACGTGCAGTGCGCCTGTTTATAACGGCGACTTTTTAGAAGGTGTTATCGGTATTGATATTACGATTAAAACAATTGTTGACGAAGTTAAAGCGTTACAAATTCCGTGGAATGGTTATGGCGTTTTAATCGACAAAAATGGAACGATTTTAGCGTTGCCGTCAATGGGTGAAAACGATTGGGGCATTAAAAATATGACTGCGTCAGATTATTCGGACGCAATCAAACAAGATACGTTTAGAACCGAAGATTACAATCTTTACGGCAAAAAAACGGAAATTGGTGCAATCATTAAACAGCATGAAAAAGGCTTGGAATATACAACATTAACTGAAAAATCAATTGTCGCGTGGGCATCAATTCCTGCAACAGGTTGGAAATTGTTAATTGTCGTGCCAACAGAAACAATTTTTGAGCCGAGTAATTCGTTGTCAGCGCGATTAAATGACATTGCGTGGTTGATGATTTCGGGAATGCTCGTGTTTTACAGCATCTTTTTTACGATGCTTTATAAGCAATCTAAAAAAATGAGTATTTCGTTATCTGAACCGCTAAAAGAAATGGACGAAATCGTTTCAGATATTGCTCAAGGTCTTCCCGTTTTATTGAGAAACGAATTTCCCGTGAAAGAATTACATTCTACCGCGTCAGGAATTTTACAAATGGGGATGCAATTAGAATCGGCTAAAACAGCGCGTGAAATTGCAACAGCTGAACTCAATAAACGAACAGAGCAATTACAAATTGTTTTTGACGTAAGTCCGAGCGGTTACGTTTTAGTTAATCACCAGTCTGAAATTTTATTAGTGAATAATGTGGTGAGTAATATAACAGGCTTGACGATAGCTGAATTACTGAAAATGTCTGAAAAAACATTTTGGAATAATTTATCAAACCAAGCAAAATCGCCGCTTACCCAGTTAGAAAATGTTCATGATTTGCATCGCATTGATTTAATTAAACCTCGTTTGGTTAGCTTGTTATGTGGAATGAATGAAATCTATTTGCCAAATGGTGATTTGCTTGGCAAATTATATTTTTTACACGACATTACCAAAGAAGAAGAAGCCAATCGTATTAAATCTGAGTTTTTGATGAGTGCGACGCATGAATTACGCACACCGTTGGCAACAATTCATGGTTATGCAGAATTGCTCAATAGCGGCATGATTCCAGTTGAAATGCAGCCTGAAATTATCGGTATGATTTATCAACAATCGTCATGGCTGATAAAAATGATTAACGAGTTATTAGATTTAAACCGAATTGAAGAACGTGCGGGAGCTGATTTCATCATTAAACCGTATAAATTAACGGATTTAATTCAAGATACGATTGATGAGTTTACGATTCCAGAAGGGCGCGATGCGATTATTTATTCGTCATTTGAATCTGAAATTAGTGTGAAAGTTGATAACAGGAAATTTAAAAAAGCATTACATAACATTATCGACAACGCTTACACATATTCACCGAATGGTCGTAGTGTTTGGCTTAACGTGAATCATAATGCTGCTCAACATTTCGTAGAAATCGAAATAAAAGATTCTGGTTTGGGTTTAACTGAAGATGACATTTCTCATGTTTTTGAAAGATTCTTCCGTGTTGATAAAATGGGCAGTGTTGCAGGCGTTGGTTTGGGTTTATCAATTTCAAAAGAGATTTTGACTTTATTGAACGGCGAAATTTATATCAAAAGTGTTCCGAATGAAGGCAGTTCGGTTTTTGTGCGGTTTAATTTGGATTAAGAAAAAATTTTGTAAAAATGGAATTTATGAAACAAATAAAAATTCGCGAAAAAATGGCACTGATTGTAATAAGTGGCACACTGTTATCAGCATTATTTGGCACAGTGCTAATTTATCAAGTTGTCCAGCGCAATCTTTTAGCTAGTGAATCCGTTAAATTACAAAAAATAACCGCGAAATTTACATCTGTAGCGACAGAACGCTTTGAAGAATCTCAACCTAAATTAACGAATTTCGCGCAATTACTCGAAATAGAATTAGCTAAACCTATTCAAAAAGGTGAAATCACAACATTTCATAAAATAATGGAACGAAATCCCGATGGTGTTTGGCGAAATCGCAAACTCGATTTTAATGGCAAATTAGAATCGGGTATTTTTTTGCCCCCGAATTCCAGTGAAAATGATTTGCAAAAAATACGGCATTTGCGAATCAAACACACGATGGACACTTTTGGCGCAGCAAGTAACGAACGATTTGAAAATGTTTGGTATTTATCGCCGCATCGCAGCGAAATTATTTTCGATAGAAATTATCCTGAATTCGCTTTTGAGCAAAAAGCTGACAATGATTACACGCAAACGCCTTGGTTGACGTATGCAAATCCTGAATTAAATCCGCAAAAAAATCTTCGTTTTACCCCACCGTTGTTTGATCCTGTTCCAAAAGTTTGGATGGTTAGTGCGATTTATCCCCTTTACGTCAATAACGAATGGTTAGGAAGTTTAGGCGAAGATATGCCGCTCACAAACGTACTTAAATTTATGTTTGAAAACGATCAAATGTACAAAAATACGGAACATTTTTTAGTTGATACACAAGGGAATTTCGTTTTAGCGGGTGCATGGCAAAAAGAACTTGAAGCCTCACCTGAAGGCTTCAAACCTAATTTGGAACAAGAAACCGAATTTGCTGCGTTACTTGAAATGCCATTAACCCACGAACCTCAATTATTGACCGATAATTTTTTGTTTCATAATCAACGCTATACCGTAATTGGTATGATATTAGACCCGTTAAATTGGCATTATTATTTAATCGCGCCTGTTGCTGAAATTATGGCTTCGACGCGAGAACTTTTTTTAAACATCATAGAAATGATTTTATTGCTGGGCGGATTAAACGGCATTTTCATGTTCACGATTACGGGAAAAACGATTACCAATCGAATCAAAATAATCACTGATGCCATAAAAAGTTATTCAGAAAATCACAGTTATCGTATTACTAACAAAATGTTGGGAAATGATGAAATTACGCAAGTTGGGCGAGCTTTTGATCAAATGGCAGATGAAATCTCTAGCAATATCGCCGAACTTAATAAACGCACTGAGCAATTACAAAGCGTTTTCGATGTCAGTCCAAGTGGTTATTTATTGATAAATAATGACAACAAAATTTTGTTAGCGAATAAAGTGGTGAGTCTAATTACAGGATTAGATATTTCAGAGTTATTAAATATGACAAAAGAAGAATTTTTGACGTATTTATCAAATCAAGCCACAGATTCACTCGTGAAATTAAAAGATACAAACCAATTGTTGCGTGTTGAGTTAATTCGCCCACGACATACCATTTTGTTATGTGGTCGGCGTGAAATTCTGTTCGAGAATGGTGATTTGTTGGGAAAATTATATTTCTTTCACAACATCACAAAAGAAGAAGAATCGAATCGAATTAAATCTGAATTTTTAATGAGCGCATCGCACGAATTACGCACGCCACTTGCGACTATTCACGGTTATTCGGAATTACTTAATAGCGGTGCAATTCCACTTGAAATGCAGTCTGAAATCACAAGCGTGATTTATCAGCAATCATCATTACTGATAAAAATAATTAACGAAATACTAGATTTAAATCGTATTGAAGAACGGGCAGGCATAGATTTCATCATTGAATCGTATAAATTAACGGATTTAATTCAATACACGCTGGATAATTTTAGTATTCCTGAAGGGCGTGCTGATGTTATTTATTCGCCGATTGATGGTGAAATTACTTTGAACGTGGATAAAGTGAAATTCAAACAAGCGTTGAGTAACATTATCGACAATGCTTACAAATACTCACGCAACAACACAAATGTTTGGCTGAATGTGAATTACGATGTCGCGCAACATTTTGCAGAAATCGAAATAAAAGATGCAGGTTTAGGCTTAATTGAAGACGATATAAATCATGTTTTTGACAGATTCTTCCGTGTTGATAAAACAGGTCACATCGCAGGTGTAGGTTTGGGATTATCGTTATCGAAAGAAATTTTTAATTTATTTCATGGTGACATTTATATCAAAAGCGTTCCCAATGAAGGCAGTTCGTTTTTTGTACGGTTTACAACTACTTCAGCTCTTGGCGCAGCAATTGCCACGCAATAATCCGCTGAAAATTCAATTTTTTGAGTGTACCAAATTTCATTATTCGGTAAATTTAAAAAATTATTTGGCTGATTCACATCGATTTCGCAATGATTCAAACCTAACGCAATCCCCCGCCCAATACCTTTCACCACCGCTTCTTTGCGTGTCCAAAAATCATAAAAAACCGCTACCTTTTCATTTTCAGGTAAATTAAACCAATACGTTTGTTCAGACGTTGCGAAACATTTTTTGACCAAATTTTCTAATGATTTTCGTGATTTAATCTGTTCAATATCAATGCCAACGGGCATTTCGTGACTAATCGCCAACACCATTTTTGTACCAGAATGCGAAACATTAAAATGCCATTCGGGAAAATCACGCAAAAACGGTTTGCCGAATTCACCACGTTCAATAATCAAATCATTTTTTGGAATATAACGCGCCAAAACTTGCCGTAAAAAAGGTTCAGATTTTTGTTTGGGTGTAATTTCCTTGTGCCAAATATCAATCATAAAAAGGCGCGTGTGGCTTTTGAAAGTCTATCGTTAATAGCGTCCCACATTTCATTTTTGGGTGGTTGTTCAACTAAAATTAAATCCAAATTCAGCGCGTCTAATTCACGCAATTTTGCATATAAGTTTTGTGCGTAAATGACAGAATCCGCAGACAAAGAAATCACGGTGCGATTTTGAGTTGATGCGATATTTGAACCGCACGTCAACACGCCGATTTTTTGTTTTTCGTCTTTCAAAAGTTCGGCAAATAAATCCGAATCACAACGTATAGCGGGCGTAGTCGGCGCGTAATGAATCGCCATCATGCCAGCGGTTTTCACAGTCGTTTTTGCTAGCATTTCAGGAATAAAAATTTCGGTTTTTAAAACGTTTTCCAATTCGCTGCGGGTAATTTGTCCAAAACGTAAAATCGTTGGCTTGTCGCCGCTTAAATCAATAATGGTTGATTCCACGCCGATTTGACACGCGCCACCGTCTAAAATCATATCGACACTTTCACCCAATTCGTCGGCGACGTGTTGCGCTTGCGTTGGGCTAATTCGGCAAAAACGATTGGCGGAAGGTGCTGCAATTCCACCACCAAACGTGCGTAATAATTCCAACGCGACAGGATGATTCGGCACGCGCAACGCAATCGTTTTTTGTCCGCCTGTTACGACTTCACTGACTTCGGGACGTTTTTTTAAAATCAACGCGAGTGGCGCGGGGAAAAAATGTTCGGCTAACACAACAGCCGATTCTGGAATGTCGTGCGCCCACAAATCAAACTGTTCAAAGCTGGCAAGATGCACAATTAACGGATGATTTTCGGGGCGATTTTTAGCGGCAAAAATACGTTTCACAGCGTCGGGATTACTGGCATCCGCGCCCAATCCGTAAACGGTTTCAGTGGGAAATGCGACTAAACCGCCATTTTTTAAACATTGCGAGGCGCGTTCAATGTTTTCGGTGGTCGCGTTAAAAATAGTCATAAAAGTTCTGGGGAAAGGGATTTGTTAAATTTTGCG
>JBAXMT010000054.1:0-12591 GCA_037134135.1 Methylococcaceae bacterium
AGCGATATTTTCAACGCAGCGTCCGCATAAACCATGATGTTGATGATTTTCGTCTGAGATTACGTCAGCGCGTTGATGCCAACAACGCACGCATTTTGGTTTGTCTGATGCAATCACTCTGATTTTCATGCCAACTTCTGGTTTCTCAAATGGTTTTGCATCTATTTCGTATAAGGCAGCATCAAGAGGAGCATCTTTAAGTTCAAGAATTTTTGCATCAGAAGTGATTAGTACAAAACGTAATTCATCTTCTAATTTTCTCAACAGAATGCTCATTCTATCGTCGCAATACAACTCAACTTCAGCCGTGAGTGAACTACCAATTATTCCAGCCGTGCGATTTTTCTCTAACTCAGCATTCACACACATCCGAACGTTATTTACAGTCATCCAGAAATCATTATTAAATTCTGCGCTCTTATCCAACTGCACTAAATCTTCATACCAAGTTGTTAAAAATACTGATGTTGGACGTTGATGAACTGCTGGTAAATGTTGCCAAATTTCTTCCGCCGTATAACTCAAAATTGGCGCAATCCAACGAGTCAACGCTTCTAACACATGGAACATTGCTGTTTGTGTTGAACGACGCGCTAAACCATCTGTTTTTGCCGTGTATTGGCGGTCTTTGATTATGTCCAAATAGAAACTGCCCAAATCAATCACGCAAAAATGATGTACTTTTTGGAAAATTGTTTGGAATTGATACGTTTCATAAGCGGCTTTGACTTCATTTTGTAAAGTCAAAGCACGGTCTAACACCCAACGATCAAGCGGCAATAATTTTTCAATCGAAACCAAATCTTCGGCTGGATTGAAATCGTTTAAATTCGACAACAAGAAACGCGCGGTATTTCGCAAACGACGATAACCGTCTGATGTACGTTCTAAAATTTCATCTGAAACGCGCATTTCACCACGATAATCGGTCGAAGCAATCCACAAACGCAACACGTCTGCGCCCAAACTTTTCATCACAGATTGTGGCGGAATGACGTTGCCTTTTGATTTCGACATTTTTTCGCCTTTTGCATCCACCGTGAAACCGTGCGTTAAAACGGTTTTATACGGCGCAACGCCATTCATGGCAGTTGATGCTAAAAGCGACGATTGAAACCAACCACGATGTTGGTCTGAACCTTCTAAATATAAATCAGCGGGAAAATGCAATTGCTCACGACGTTCTAAAACCGCTGCGTGCGTTACGCCCGAATCAAACCAAACGTCTAACGTGTCGGTCATTTTGTCGTAATCACTTGCTTCGTCGCCTAAAAATTCGGCGGCAGTCGCGTCAAACCACGCATCAATGCCTGATTTTTCAATTTTTTGGGCGACTTGCTCAATCAATTCAGCCGTTTTCGGATGTAATTCGCCTGTTTCTTTATGCACAAAAAACGCAATCGGCACGCCCCAAGTCCGTTGACGTGAAATGCACCAATCGGGGCGATTTTCCATCATCGTTTCAATTCGTGCTTGTCCCCATTCAGGAATCCAAGCCACTTTTTTCACTTCGGCTAGGGCTTGTTCACGCAATTTATTTTGGTTCATCGAAATAAACCATTGCGGCGTAGCTCTAAAAATAATCGGTGTGTGATGTCGCCAGCAATGCGGATAACTGTGCAACAGCGTTTGTTGATGCACTAACGCGCCTTTTTCATGTAACACTTCTAAAACGTGGGCATTCGCTTTGAAAACGTGTTCGCCTGCGAAAATTTCCACATTCGGCAAAAATACGCCATCGCCACCAACGGGACAATCGACAGGCAAATTATAAACACGTCCGACAACGTAATCTTCTTGACCGTGTGCAGGGGCTGTATGAACCGCGCCCGTTCCTGCATCCGTGGTAACGTGGTCGCCCAAAATAATCGGCACTTGGCGGTTATAAAACGGATGTTGCAACAACTGATTTTCCAACGCCCGACCTTCGCATTCTGCCAAAACGGTGTAATTCAAATTACCGTAACGGTGCATAGCGGATTCAAGCAAATCTTGAGCAATCACTAAACGTTCATCGTGATGCTGAACCAAAACGTAAGTTAAATCTGGATTTATCGCCACGCCTTGGTTTGCAGGCAATGTCCACGGCGTAGTTGTCCAAATCACAACGGAAACTTTGCCATGACCTTGTGACGAACTGAAATTTAATAAAAAGTCTGCGCTGTCCACCGCTGAAAAACGCACATCAATCGCAGGCGAATGTTTGTCTTCGTGTTCCACTTCGGCTTCGGCTAATGCTGAACCACAATCTGTACACCAATGCACAGGTTTTGCACCTTTGACGATATGACCATTTGCAGCAATTCGACCCAACGAGCGCACAATGTCGGCTTCAAAGGCAAAATCCATTGTTAAATACGGATTTGCCCAATCGCCAAAAACACCTAAACGCACAAAGGCTTCTTTTTGAATTTCGACTTGTTTGGCGGCATATTCACGACACGCATTTCTAAAAATTTGCGGACTAACTTTCACGCCTGCTTTGCCGACTTTCTTTTCAACTTGCAATTCAATCGGCAAGCCGTGGCAATCCCAACCTGGCACATAAGGCGCGTCGAAACCGCTCAAGGTTTTTGATTTCAAAATGAAATCTTTCAAGACTTTGTTGACCGCGTGACCAATATGAATTTCGCCATTCGCATACGGCGGGCCATCGTGTAACACGAATTTTGGACGGTCTTTTGAAACTTCACGAATTTGTTGATACAAATCGGCAGCTTGCCATTTTTTGAGTTGTTCAGGTTCGCGTTGTGCTAAATTGCCTTTCATCGCAAAGCCCGTGCTGGGTAAATTCAACGTTTTTTTGTAATCAGCGGTCATATTTTTAAGTCCAAACTAGAAATTTATGTTCAATTATTATAACGCACTAATTTTTGAGCGCGGCGTTCTAATCAAATCAAAAAAAGGGAATCTAAAAATTTAGACCCTCTTTTTCAATTTCTATTGTTCACCGTATTTTGAAATGTGCCATTTCTTTGGCTAAATGTTGCGTTTGCGATTCGAGTAATTCAGCCGCCGCAGCCGCTTCTTCAACTAATGCGGCATTTTGTTGGGTGACGCAATCCATTTGAGTGACCGCTTGATGAATTTGATCAATACCTGAGTTTTGTTCAATCGATGCAGCAGCAATATCAGACATTACGATGGTTACTTTTTGAATGGAATCAACAATGTCTTCCATCGTTTTTCCCGCTTGTTCAACTTGTTTGCTACCGCTTGAAATTCTATCCACGGAATCACTTATTAAGCGTTTAATTTCACCCGCTGCGCTAGCGGCACGTTGCGCTAAATTGCGAACTTCAACCGCCACCACGGCAAAACCTTTGCCTTGATCGCCTGCTCGCGCAGCTTCAACAGCGGCGTTCAACGCTAAAATGTTGGTTTGAAAGGCAATATCGTCAATTACTGTAATAATATCAACAATTTGATGGGATGATTCGTTAATGTTCACCATTGTTAATACTACATCATCAACGACTGCCACGCCTTTTTTAGCCGTGGTTGAAGCTCTTACCGCAAGATCATTCGCCTGTTTAGCATTATCGGTATTTTGTCGTACTGTCGCACTCAACTCTTCCATGCTTGCCGCCGTTTGCTCCAAACTTGCGGCTTGTTCTTCGGTTCGATGTGATAAATCGTTATTTCCAGCCGAGATTTCATTTGCCGCTGAAGCAATGGCTTCGCTAGATTCTTTAATGCTTGCCATCAATGTTTTCAAATTAGCATTCGTGTGATTGATATTTTCAGTTACTCTGCCAAAAACACCAGGGTATTCCATCGTAATAACTTGCGTTAAATCACCTTCTGCAAGAGCTGAAATGACACGTTCAATTTCATTTAAACAACCTAATGCAGTAATTGTTTTGTTGATATTTTCTTTGAGGGATAACATTTCGCCTCGTCCGTTAGCGGTGACACGATGTTCAAAATCACCTCCAGCAATGTATTCCATTACTTGCACAATATCTTCAAGCATTGTTCGCATAGCGGTTTGCGATGCGACTGCTTTTTCAATCGTTTCTTTAAAACGCCCTTCAACATTCGCCACAATCACTTTAGAAAAATCGGCGTTATAGATTGAATTTGTTACGTCGTTTAGGGCAAACATGGTAATTCTAAGTCTTGCAATGGTTTGATTGATGCTGTCTTTTACTTGCACAAATTCACCAGGCATATTCGCTTTGATTTGTGCGCTTAATTCACCTTTTGAAACATCTTGCATCACCGCGCATATATCATCGGTACTGTCTTTGAGCGTTTGCCTTGCATCATCAACAAAATATAACAAGCTGCTTTTATCGCCTGCTTTCATGTCGAGTTTCATTGAGAAATTGCCTTTAGAAAGCTCTTTTACGGCGTTGACGGTGTAACTTAGCTCGCCACCAAGTTGGCTTAAAATAATGTTGATAATGATATAACCCAGCAATAAACCTAAAATAATCGCCAAAACCGCTACGACAATTAACGTGATAACAATGGCGTTACGTTTTTCAACCATACTGGTTTGGGCTTCTTCGGCAGCTTCCATTGCTTGTTTTACAACGGTATCGCCTAAGGTTTTCATTTTAGGCAAAACAAGCGTCATCAAATTTTTATTCAAATCAACCCATTTATACGCCGCTGTTTCGTAACTTTTTGCTGCGTTATAAAACACGGTAATTTTTTCTTGTTCTCTCGTATCGGAAGCCATTTTTTTCAACGACTCTAAATGCTCAAGCATCGTCGAAAAATCTTTTTTCATGCGTTCAAAAATCACGGGATCAGGATTTAACATATAACGTTTTTCATCAGCGCGAATCACATACGTTAATTTCCAAATATCTGTCGCGATATTGGTTTTTTTAACCAGCGTTGCATCTAATTTGTCGTCTAATTGTTTGCGTTTTTCTAACACATATTCTTGCGCTTGCAACGTAGCAAGCTCGCCTTCGTGTTCTAATTTTTCGGTTTCTTTGCCGATATTTACCAGTAAATCAACGCCTTTGTAATAAAGATTTTTGTATTCATTTGTACCCGACCGCGCAGCTTTGGATTTATCTAACAAACCGTCGTTGCTCGATGTGCCATCAATTTTATCAAGCGTGCTGTTGATGGTTTCAACATCTTTTTTCGCGTTTTCAAACGCTTCGGCCGCCCGTTTTGTATTGGTAATCGAAGCATTTGCATTCAATAAATAATTTTTTTCTTCCAATATAGTCAAATACGCATAGCGTTCAACATTGGTACTTAATACCAGTTCATCGAGTTTTGACTTAATGGACGACAACCCGATATTGGTAATCACCAGTAGTAAAATGGCGGTAATAATACCGATACCAACAAGCAAATAGGCTTTGTATTTGATGGATAAATTTTGGATGAATTTCATGTTATTTTTCGATTGTGAAATAGTGTGTGTATTTTTAGTCAGTCAAAATACAATTGAAAACAATTTGTTATTTTGTTTATCGACACTGAGACAAAATTGTGTAGAAACTTTGCAATCATCAATCCGCCAGCAATAAGGCTAAAAAATCATCAGCGGGTAATGGCTTACTTTTAATATATCCCTGATAAATATCACAGCCTTTTTCTTCCAAGAAAGCCAGTTGTTCAGGTGTTTCTACCCCTTCGGCTAATACTTTGAAACCCAAAATTTTTCCCATCGCAATAATCGTCGCGGTAATTTCCATATCGTCTTTGAGTTGTGGAATATCGTCGATAAAACTTTTGTCGATTTTCAAAACATCTAACGGGAAACGCTTTAAATAAGCTAATGATGAATAACCCGTACCGAAATCATCAATGGCAAGTCGAATTCCTTGCTCACGCAACGAGTTTAAAACATTGACTACTTTTTCTTGATTTTCCATTAAACCGCTTTCGGTTAATTCGAGTTCTAATCGTGCGGCGGGAAAACCTGTATCGCGTAACGCATTCATCACTAATTCATTCAAATCACAACGCCGAAATTGAACGGGCGACACATTCACAGCAATCGTTAATTCGGTAATTCCCAAATCCATCCAAATTTTACCTTGCCGACACGCTTCGTAAACCACCCATTCACCAATTTTTTCGATTAATCCTGTTTCTTCGGCTAATGGAATAAACGAATTTGGTGGAATCAAACCATTTTCAGGATCAATCCAGCGAATCAAGGCTTCTGCGCCAATAATTTTACCCGTCGAAATTTCAACTTGCGGTTGATAATACAATCGTAATTCTTGATTGGTAATTGCACGACGCAAACGTGTTTCTAATTCTATGCGCTCACGCACCACAACAGTTAATTCTTCTGAAAAATAAGCAAACCGCCCACGCCCAGCATCTTTTGCATGGTAAAGCGCAGTGTCCGCGTGATCAATCAGTAATTCTGGATCGTTTCCGTGTTCTGGATAAAGACTAATACCAATGCTTGCACCAATTTGTACATTATCACTTTGTATAAGTTGGAATGGTAAATTCAAATCATGCACAATCAATTCGGCGACTCGTGCTGCATCATCAACGTGGGCAATGTCCTTGAGTAAAATAATAAATTCATCACCCCCTAAACGCGCCACGGTATCCACATCACGCAAACGATGTTGAATTCGTTGCGACACTTGAATCAATAATTCATCACCTGCCAAATGTCCAAAATTGTCATTAACGGCTTTGAATTTATCCAAATCCATCATTAACAACGCTAACAACTTTCCTTCACGTCTCGCAGATTCAATGCCGTAACGCAAACGTTCTGACATTAAACGTCGATTTGGTAATCCTGTTAATGGATCATAAAACGCAAGTTTTTGAATTTTTGTATCGTCACGATAACGTTCAATCATCAACATGACTAAATTTGCATATTGTTCAATCGCCACTAATTCACTAGATTTAGGAATAATCGGATAACGATGATAAACCGCAAAAGTTCCTAATACTTCATCTTGACTATTTTTAATGGGTTGTGACCAGCAAGATTGCACATTGGCACGTTTTGCCAATTCCCGATAATTTTCCCAATAAGGATGCGTGAAAATATCTTCAATAATAACGGGTTCACCACAAAATGCCGTCGTTCCACATGATGCTACACCGTCACCAATCACTAAACCATCAATGGCATTGTTATAAAATTCGGGCAAACTGGGTGCTGCGCCGTGATGCAATGTCCCCTTTTCACGATTTAACAATAACACCGAACAAATCATATTCGGATATTGCATTTCAATGCCATGAATCAATTCTGTTAACAGCGCGTGCAACGTGTGTAAATCAATTGTATTGCTACCGACTTTTTTCAAAATTTGGTTGTGTAACGCTAAATCATTACTTTGTCGCAACAAGGCATTTGCGATTTTGTGTCGTTCTTTGTTTTCACGACGAATCGATTTATACGCAATTAACAAAATCAGAATAATAAAAATAATCACACCGCTCGCCACAAATGCGATACCAAAATAACTATGTAATTTCCCTTTATCAAATTTCACGTCAGAATCGTAAATAAAGTTTTCCAATCGTTCCGACACTTTCGACTTTTCTACCATCCCTGCTTTTACAAGTGTATCCGCCATACTTTGCCAACGTGCTGGATTCATGTGACCAATTTCGATTAAATCTGGCACAATCAGCGGACGAATTGCTTCCGCTTCATATTGCAAATGCCGACGCGATTTTTCAACGTAGTATTTGTTAATGATTAACTCAATAATTTCATCGGAATGTTCTAAAGCATAATTCCAACCTTCAATACTGGCTTGGCGAAAGGCTTTAACTCGCTCAGGGTGTTGGCGAATTTCATTTTCTGTTGTGAACAAAATATCACTGTAAAAATCCACACCATAATTGCGCGGATTGATAACGGCAAAAGGGAAATTCTGCCATTTCAATAAATAGGCTTCATTCGTTAAATACGCATTGTAAGCATCAACGCGACCATCAATTAAATCTTGAAGTTCAAAGCTGCTTGGCAAAATACCCACTGTGTTGAGATCAACACCTTCATTCCCTAACATTGCCAACAAATCGGTATCTGTTGATTTGTTTAGCATCATCACTTTTTTGCCGATTAAATCACTTGGCGATAAAAGGTCTTTTCGTGCCAATAAAACAGATGGTGAATGTTGATAAATTGCCGCCAATGCAACTAATGGCGCACCGTGCAAACGCTCATAGAGTAATTCGCTGTTGGCTTCACCATATTGTGCATTGCCTTGTAAAACTTCTTGAATGGGCGTTTTTTCGGGTGAACCTTGATGAATAACAACATTTAAACCCGCTTTCGCGTAATAGCCTTTTTCAAGCGCGGCGTAATACCCTGCGAATTGAAATTGATGATGCCAGCGCAATTGCAAATTCACGGTTTCATTAGCCAATGCACTTCCTGAAAGAAGCGCGATTAATAAACCCACTTTGATTTTCATAATTTCTACAACGAATTCAAAATCGGAAAAAGTAATTTAATTTCAGTGAATTGCCCTAATTCAGAATTCACTAAAATATGTCCGCCCGAGGTATGTACCATGCCACTCACCGTTGATAAACCTAACCCCGTACCTTTTCCCACTTCTTTTGTGCTGAAAAAAGGATCAAAAATTCGAGTAATCATTTGAGGTTCAATCCCTCTGCCATTATCCCTCACGCTTAATTCAATCAAATCGCCTTTAATAAGCGCAGCACACGCAATACACTGTGTATTCACATCTAATGCAGGTTTCAATGTAATCGTAATTTTTCCACCCCGTTCTTCCATGGCATCACGCGCATTCACTACCAAATTTGTCACGATTTGATATAAATCAATCGCATCAATATGGATATTTTCACAACAATCATGCTCCGCTTCTGGTAAACATTCGCAAACTAATTCTATTTCAACTCGATTAGTGAGTGCAGGTCGCAACATTCCTAAAACTTCATTGATAACATCTAATGTTGGTTTAGAGATAATTTCTTGTTTTTTGGTATCTTGACGGCAATATATCAGCATTTTTTCTATCAATTCAGCTGCACGTCTGCCCGCTATATCAATTTGATGCGTGTTATTTTCGATAATTTTCCGCAATGATTTATCAGTAATCTCTTCACCCATCAATTTATTCATTTCGTTAAAACCAAGCATACACGCCAAAATGTTATTAAAGTCATGTGCAATGCCCGAAGTGAGTCGCCCAATGCTTTCTAATTTTTGCATGTGATTCACTTGTTGGTATAAAAGTTGGTTACTTTTTTCCATTTCGCGGCGTTTTTGATTCTCACGTCGCATACCGTTAAAGGCAATAAGCAAAATAACCAGTACAAACAAAACCAAAATAAATATCAAAACGCCCGTTGTTACATAACGCTGTAACATCGTTTTATCCATAGTGACATCAAAAGAAGGCATAAAACCCAATAATCGCTTGTTTGCATCTCGTCGTGACACTAATTTGTTTTCAACAAAAACATCAGCCATACGCTTCCATCTCGTTGAATTCATATTACCCATTTCAACCAAATCCGACATAAGCAATGGGCGCATTGCGTGTGCTTCAAAAAGCAATTCGTCTTTGCTTTTTTTGGAATGATATTTTGTGATTAACAAATCAATAATTTCTTCGGGATGCTGCATTGCATAATTCCAACCATCAATACTTGCTTGCCGAAAAGCTCTTGCGCGAGCAGGATGTTTTGAAATTTCATTTTCTGTTGAGAATAAAATATCGCTGTAAAAATCGACACCGTAAATGCGTGGTTCTAATACGTTAAATTTGATATTTTTCTTTATTAACGAATAGACCTCATCGGTGCTATAAGCCGCATAGCCATCGACTTTTTCATCAATGAAATCTTGGATATTTAAACTAATCGGTATGATTTCAACTTGTTTTTTAGAAACGCCCGCGTTGCTCATCATGCCCAAAATATCGTCATCACCATCGCTCGCCATTAACATCACTTTTTTGCCGATTAAATCGCGGGGGGATTTGATATTTTCACGAACGACTAAAACGGATGGCGAATGCTGAAAAATTGCGGCTAAAGCAACCAATGGTTCACCATGTAAACGCTCGTGAAGAACTTCGCTATTGTCCACACCATATTCAGCATGATTTTGTAACACTTCCTGAATGGGCGTACTTTTATTAAAACCTTCGTGAATCACGACATTCAATCCCGCGTCTTCGTAATAACCTTTTTCTAGTGCCGCGTAATAACCCGCAAATTGAAATTGATGCAGCCAACGTAATTGTAAATGCACAGTATCATTAGCAAGCACTGTTCCTGAAAATAGTGCCGCTAAAAAGCACACACTTAGACGTGTTTTGCGAAAAATGGGTGTAAAAAACGTGGACTGCACTGTTTTAATCATAATGTTCTAAAAAGCCTGAAAGTTAGCGTGAACGACGATTTTTAAGCGTCGAGTCTTTACCGAAATCCGTGTATTTTGTTTTAAACGTTTGTGTTTTTACAGACGACTCAAAACCTTTTGGTTGATAACTTGGAATCAAATGATGTTTCCCATTGCCGATTAAATCAGCCCTACCCATTTCTTTCAAGGCTTGTCGTAATAAATCCCAATTTTTCGGGTCGTGATAACGCAAAAAGGCTTTTTGTAAACGGCGTTGTTTCACGCTTTTTGGAATACTGATGTTTTCGGCTTGGCGATTTACTTTTTTCAAACTGTCTTTGCCTGAATGATACATTGCCGTTGCAATCGACATTGGCGAGGGCAAAAACGCTTGAACTTGGTCAGCACGGAAATTATTGCGTTTCAACCACAACGCGAGCTGCAACATATCTTCGTCAGTTGTTCCAGGATGTGCGGCGATAAAATAGGGAATCAGATATTGTTCTTTGCCCGCTTCTTTTGAAAAACGGTCGAACATTTCTTTAAATCGGTCATACGTTCCCATGCCAGGCTTCATCATGCGTGAAAGCACGTTTTTTTCGGTATGTTCAGGCGCGATTTTCAAATAACCGCCAACGTGATGCGTCACCAATTCTTTCACATATTCAGGCGATTCAACGGCTAAATCGTAACGCAAACCCGATGCAATAAAGATTTTTTTAATGCCTTTCAAACCGCGTGCGCGACGATAAAGTTTTATCAGCGACGAATGGTCAGTGTTTAAATTTGGGCAAATTGAAGGATAAACGCACGATAATTTTCGGCACGCGCTTTCAATCGATTTATCTTTGCACGCGAGACGATACATATTCGCTGTCGGGCCTCCAAGGTCAGAAATATGTCCCGTAAATGCAGGTGACGTATCACGAATCGCCTCGATTTCTTTGATAATCGAGTCTTCGCTGCGACTTTGAATAATGCGCCCTTCATGTTCGGTAATTGAACAAAAACTACAACCGCCAAAACAGCCGCGCATGATATTGACTGAATGCTGAATCATCTCAAATGCGGGAATGTTTGCTGTTCCATAACTTTTATGCGGCAAACGCGAATAAGGCAAATCAAATACGCCGTCCATTTCTTGCATCGTTAAAGGAATTGGCGGCGGATTTATCCACACTTCGCGGTCGCCATGTTTTTGAATCAGTGGACGCGCGTTATACGGATTAGTTTCGCTGTGCATCACACGCGACGCATGAGCGTAAAAAATTGGGTCATTTTTCACGGTTTCATACGCTGGCAAACGAATTGCGGTTTTTTCGCGCAAGGTTTTAATGTTTTGAATCATTGGCGCGACTTTGATTTCGTCTGAATTTTCGTTTTCGGATTTATCGCAAGGTGGTTCTTCTTGATACGGATTTATCGGCGGCGCAATTGCGCCTACTTTGTCAAAATCGGTTGAATCTTTCACCGCAAAATCCGCTGGGATTTCTTTCACAAAATGTGCTGTACCTCGCATGAATTTAATGTCTTGAATTTTTTCGCCTTTCGCCAAACGGTGCGCGACTTCTACGATGGCGCGTTCTGCGTTTCCGAATAACAATAAATCGGCTTTTGAATCGAGCAATACCGATTTTTTCACGGTATCCGACCAATAATCGTAATGCGCGATACGGCGCAAACTCGCTTCAATTCCGCCAATAATAATCGGCACATCTTTGAACGCTTCACGACAACGATGCGAATAAACAGAAGTCGCGCGGTCGGGACGTTTAGCCGCTTCGCCGTTTGGCGTGTAAGCGTCATTGGAACGAATTTTTTTGTCTGACGTGTAATGATTTACCATCGAATCCATATTGCCGCTGGTAATGCCAAAAAATAAATTCGGACGACCTAATTTTTGAAAATCCTTCGCGCTTTTCCAATCGGGTTGAGCAATCATACCGACGCGAAAGCCTTGCGCTTCCAACATTCGCCCAATTAACGCCATACCAAAACTAGGATGATCGACATACGCATCACCACTCACAATAATAATGTCGCAACTATCCCAACCCAATTCGTCCATTTCGGCACGACTCATCGGTAATTGTGGCGCGATACCAAAACGGTGCGCCCAGTATTTGCGATAACTAAAAAGGTTTTGAGGCGTAATAGAAAATTGTGGCATTTAGTAACTCGTAAAAATTATTTATTTAGAGTGGAATTGTAGGCGATTAAACATTTTCATCGATAAGTTTTTTACTCATAAAATTGATGATTGTTGGTTATTGCTATTTTTGAATTAATCT
>JBAXMT010000055.1:0-12534 GCA_037134135.1 Methylococcaceae bacterium
TTTGGTTTTGCTTTAGAAGATTTAATTGGCAATTCACATCGTCACGCCCAACAGGAAATAAAACTATTGGAAAGTTTTGTGCAAACCGCGTGTTCACCCGATTTAGGACACACCATTTTTATTGGTTTAACACACGTTGGAATTAGGCAATATGCCGACAGAACAGGAGCGAATGAAGTTGTCACGAATGGTTTTGGGCAAATTTCAGAGCGTTTTAAAGCCTTTAAAATTGAACTCAATGCTGCTGAAAGTGAAGGCTATCATTTACTTGGTATGCAACGGACTTGGACGGAAAAAGGGAAGCAACTTTTAACGCTCGCCTCAGATACCAAACAAACGATTTTTGGATTGTGCCGCCATTTGTCTTTGTTCACACAGTTAGGCTCGCACTTAGATGATGTTTTACTAGACGTTTATCCATTGCATCCTATTATGGCGGCTGGGTTATTTGCTTTGTCCGAACAGGCAGCGCAATCAAATCGTACTGCACTCACTTTTTTTCAAGATAACGCGCATGAATTTTTGCATCATGAAATCAGCGAAGCAGGTTTATTTAACGATGAGTTGATTCGCTTACCGACATTAGTCGATTATTTTAAAGATAATTTGATAGAAAAAAAGGCGGCAGAATGGAAGCGATTTAGTGATGCGATAGGGAAAATTCCAAACACATTACCCTTAGACGAAATCCAGTCTAAACAAGCAATTTTAAAATTATGTTTATTGGCACAATTGCTCGGTGAACAATTCCAATCTAGCGAGAATTTTTTAACCATCGCTTTATACGATCAATCTTACAGTGCAAAAATAACGGATGATTTAGCGTATTTAAAAGCCGCTGATTTGCTGTGGAAAAATGATGTGACCGAACAATGGACGTTGAGCGGTGATGCTGGTGTTGATGTTGAAGGCTCAATTGCAACCGAATTACGAAATTTTACGGGACAATCACCACGTCAACTTTTTGAAAAATATCCTGATATGTTGGCTGATTTATTGCCACAAATTGGCGAACACGATTTAGAACCGTCTGAATGCGGAATCGTGCGTTCATATCGAGTTGATTTATTGTTTCCACCGATGACAAATACACTCAAACTTGATAATTTGCTGTTGAGCGCACAAGTTTTTTTGGTTTTTGCTAAAGATATTGAAGAGGCTGATATTGTAAAAGCTCGGATTCGAGAAACACCTAATGCAAATGTTTATTTCTGGTTGCCGCTTGCGGGCATTCGATCAGAATCTGTCACTCTTGGCGATAAAGAAGTTAAGTTAAGTGAATTATTAGGACGTTATTTAGCGTTGGAACGTTTACAAAAATCGTCAACAATTACACCTGAATTACGTCGTCAATTAGCGGCTAAATGGGAAAAGAATCGACAGCAATTACTTACGCTTTTACAAATTTTATTTGGACGAGATGGTTTACAATCGGGCAAAAGTCAGATTTTGAAAGCAGGTAGCGCAGATACTATTGATTGTAAAAGTTGGCATGAATTTCGGCATTATTTAGGTGAAGTAGTACGTCAAACCTATCCGAATGAAATTCCAATTCGTGCAATGGGAATGAATGCGTTAAATGATGAAAAATATACGGGTAGCAAGCTTATTAGCGGCATTGTAGAACGTATTTTGCATTTTTCAGACAACCCAACGTATCAAACAGACTTGCTTGGAGAAGTGGAAAGCAGTCAAGCTGCTGGCGTAATTGATGGTGTTTTAGGTGCAAATGATTTGTTTATTTCTTGTGCGGAAGGGTGGGACATAAAAAAAATAGATAAAACAACGGGCGAAATCAACGCTGTTTTAAAATTGATTCATGACAAAATGCTTAAAAAACGTGAGAGCGGGTATCTGATTGGAAAATTGCGTGATGAATTAGTTGCGCCACCATTTGGCATTCCAGTGTGTAATTTAGCTATTTTTGCCGCTGTTGCTATTCGTCATGAAGTTAAGCGTTTACGTTGGAATGGCAAAGAAACAGATTTTGCCAAAAACCTCACAGAAGCCTTTGAAGCGGACAGTAAATTAACTGTTAAATTGTTTGAATTTAGTTCAAAACAATTGCTTATTCTGAATGCTGTCGGGCATTATTTTTCACTCAATCATGAATTTAATCAAACTCGTGAAGAATTTGCTGGGCAATGTTGTTATCGATTACGCGATTTTGTCAAAGGACAATCTGACGCGGTAAAGCAATCACCAAAGTTACATGAAAAAGCTCAAAAACTAGTGAAGTTTTTCGACCTGGTGGGAAAATCTCAACAAGAAATTGCTGAGTTTTTGATTGAGTTATTAGATTTTGGAAATAAAACGCTGGAAGTATTAGCAAGCGATGCACCGAATTCTTTAAAAAGTATTTTCGATGATTTCGCCAAAGTCGAAAACGAAAAACGTTTTGATATTGAACAAAGTTGGCAACGTTTTCTGGCTGATATTTCAGTAAATCGTGATGACCTAATTCTAAGATTGACACACGATAACTCAACACCTTTAGCAAAAGCAGTCGGTAAATTACTCAATAGTGAATCCGTTAACGCAAATGATCTGACGTGGAATTTGCTTGGGAAATCTTTTGAATACTGTAATGATGGCGATATTGGGCAATGCCAAATGTGTTTACAAATGCTTGTTGATTATCAGCCGCCTCGTCCATTACCTCCTTCTGTTTCTTCAACACCTCCGATAATAATTACTCCGCCAATTTATAATGAACCAATAATTGACACATTACGTCGTCAGATTGATGCGTTATATCTACCAAAAAATGAAATACGGCAGGCATTAGAGCAATTACTCAATGATTATCGAGATTGATTTATGTCGGTTCAATTGATTGTTGATTGTTTTGGTATCGATACGGAAAACGCGATTGTTGTTGGAAAATCTGAGGACGAAATTAACGCACTACGCTTAAAAGTTCATGAGCATTTAGCAGCTAAAACACCAACGTTATTACGATTGCGTTTAACTGTTATGGCATTGCTCAAACATTTTAAATACATTGAAGGTTTGAATGATGTTTTACCAACAAAGTATTTAATTCCTCGTTTGTTACTGGCGGAAAGATTAAAAATTCAACTGCCTGATTGGTTAAGTGACGAGTGGATTGTGACATTAGGGTTATTAAACAATACAGCTTTTACTGTTGAACATGATCAGCCGTTTGAATTGTTATTTTTAACAGCATGTAATCCTGAATTAGTGAGTGGCAATAATTTTTATGAATTCATCGAAGCATTAAAAAGCCAACCCGCGATTTTTGTAAATTTGTTGGCGATTGAAACAATTAAATCCTTGTTGATTTTACATTTAACAAATTTGAAAGTTTCGATGGATTGCGCCGAATTGTTCATCAATGAATTAGCGAAAAGTACAGCAATCGAGATATTTTTAGAAAATCTTTCCTATCAACAACATCTTTATTTATTACGGCAAAAAATATGTGACTATGATTTAAATTTAGCTTTACCTGCACAAATTTTTTCAGCGAATTTACTCAGTGCCTTACCGCTGTTGCCCTTATTTGAACCACAAGCAAAACAACTTCCCACTAATTTAATCGACATTCTTAAAACGCTAACACGAAGAATTTCACATAAAGAAATCGATGTGAAAGCATTAGCCGAATTTGTCATTGCAGATTGGGAAAGTGTTTGGTTGGAATTAAATTCATTGTGTGATGAATTACCAATTTTAATGACACCAGAATTGTTGAAATCATGTCAATGTTTTGAAAGTTCACAAGCTAAAAGTATAGCTCAAAAACTCGAAAATTATTTATCTGTATCACATTATCGTCCTTTACCTACAAATGCGAGCGTTGAGGAAACGTTAGATTGGAGCGCAGGGTATTTTGATTATTGTCGTACTGCATTTTTGAGCAAACAACTGTTGGAGGAAACGATTAACGTTAGTTTTACCGAATGGTTACTGCATCAAACTAGCCGTATTGCGCGTTCAGAATCTGATTGGCGTTTTTGCTCAACACAAATTCAAAATTATTTAAACTGCGGTTATTTAGTTGTCGTAACTGTCATTGATGCGTTATCTGCAATGAATCAAGATATTTTGCTAGATGAACTAACGAAAATTGACCATTTAACGGTTATTCCTGACACACTTTTTGCACCGCTTCCAACGCTTACTGAAATTGGAAAATTAGCCGTTTTAACAGGGAAACAAACCCATTCGCTACCAAATAATTCAGAAGCTGCGTTACAACAAACTTATCAAACATCGTTGAAGATAATTAAAAGTTGGGAAGACGCAAGCGAGCATATTACTGAGCAAACGAATTTAGTTGTGTTTTTTGAAAATCGAATTGATGAACGATTGCATGACGCGACCAGCTTTGAAAAACATCGTGCAGACATTAAACCAATTGTGCGGCAACTCAAAAGCTCGATTCAAAACTGGCTTAAAGATGCCTCCTGTCGTGACATAGTGTTTTTTATCACTGCCGATCATGGCATGACAGTAACAAATGGGCGATATTTTGGCGAACCATTAGGTGAAACTAAAGATCGCATTTTTAAACTTAAAACGCGCGAAACGTTACCAGACGATTTTATATTGGTGAATCAAGATAGCAAAGATGATTACGCTGTGCCGAAGACACGTTTAGCTTTGACGGATGCTGTTTTAGCACACGGTGGGTTAACGCCAGAAGAAGTTTTAATTCCGTTTATTAAATTAGTACGTCCCGCATTTGAGCAAAATAAATTGCCTGTTGAAGTGGAAATCATTGGTGATTGTTTGCGCTTAAATGACAAATTTTGGCAACTTGAAATTCGTTTAACGGCATCAGTGCAAGTTGAAACAGTGCGTTTGAATTTAGCTCTTCCATTTAAACTCGAAAACCGCGAGGCAATTGATATTATTCGCGCCCAAAAATCACACATTGTTACACTAAAATTTCGTGCTGATATTGAGCAAGAGAGGTTGATTGCATTGGAGTTGAATTTGCAATTTCACCGCGCAGGCGCACGTGAAACCGTTAAAAAAATGTTGTCTGTAAATTTCCCTGCTTCTTTTTTAGCACATGACAGTGGCACACAAAGTTTTGAGGATATGTTTTGAATAGCGAAGAATTAGACCAAAAAATACGCATGACATTTGGTGATTTAGTAATTGATAAAGCATTAGTACGTGCATTGAAAATCCGAGATAAACGCACGATTCCTAGTTTTGTTGAAGAATGGTTGATTTCTCGTTTTCAACGATCAGATAAATCGAATGCTGAAATTTATCAAGATGTCACAGCGTTCATGAGTAAGCATTTACCAGCGAAAACTGAAAAAGAACGCATTAAACATCAATTGCAATCGGGAGAATCTCTAGTATTGCTAGACCGTTTTGATGTCAGAATTGATATTAAAAATGATAAAAAAGTGCTGGCAATTCCGTGTTTAGAAATCATTGATGCGCGAGTTGCAAACGAGGTAATTGATAAAAATCCGATTTTGCTTGAAGGCGGACAATGGGGCGCAGGGCGTTTAGTTGTAAGGGCTGAAGGGAAATTCAATGTCATTGAAATGACCGAATTTAATCCGATGCAGTCTGGGAAAGTGCGCTTGGAACAGTTGATAAAAGCGCGAGAACAATTTACGACGCGGGAATGGATTTATTTACTTCTTCGCACGATGGGTTACGAACCGTTTGCTTACACAGAATTTCAACAAAACAATTTGATTTTAAGATTGCTTCCATTAGTACAGAATAATTTGAATATGATGGAATTAGCACCAAAAGGCACGGGAAAATCATTTATTTATTCCAATCTTAGTCGTTACGTTTGGCTCAATAGCGGTGGTGCATTAACACAAGCGCAGTTGTTTAAAAACATGAATACCAAAGAAATTGGTTTGATGGGACGTTATGATTTATTAGTTTTAGACGAAGGGCAATCTATCAATTTCAAAGGTGCAGATGATATTCATGCGAAATTTAAAGATTATTTAGAATCGGGACATTACTCGGTTGGTAATGACAAAATTACTAGTGAATGCGGTTTGATGATTTTGGCAAACATTGATTTGTATGAAAATCAGCCGCGCCAACAAGATTACATTCGCCATTTGCCAGAAATGTTTCACGACAGCGCGTTAATGGATCGGTTTCACGGCATCATTGCAGGTTGGGAAATTCCACGTTTTATGACTGAAAGTGCTGCGCTTGGTGTAGGAATTAAAGCGGATGTTTTTGGTGAATACTTGCATCAGCTTCGTATTGTTAGTCACATCGAATTTCCGTTTGGTGAATGCCTAACATTGAAAGGCGATAATAGAGACGTTAAAGCAGTGACACGCATTGCAACGGCATTGTCAAAATTACTGCTTGTTAATCCCGACCATCCCGATTATGAAACCTATGTTTTAAATCCAGCCAAAGCGTTGCGTACAAGGGTTAGGTCACAGTTGGCAGAACTTGATCCGCATGAGTTTTCAGCGGAATTAAAAGTAAGTTTGTAAAAAAAATTTAACTGATTTAGATGAACTTGAATTACTCACAAAAACAAATGAAAATTACGAGAATAGAGGGTTAGTTATGGACACAGTAAAAGTTCCTTTTCACATTGAAAAAAAAGATGGAAGTAAAACTTTGTTTCTTCCTGACTGTCGGATGAAGACAGGTTATGAAATTGGGGCGCGAGACAAAGACAAAGAAAAACACATTCAGAATTATTGGGATGCACTTAATAAATTGCTCGCAATGAATACACCAAGATTTCGTAGGAAAAATGAAAATGGAATTTTTGGCACAGTCACTTGCAATAAAGGCGATATTGAAGAAGTTCGCAAAGATTTTATTGAAAGCGAACGAATGAAGCACGGCGGCTGATTTAGACCTTTCGTCTTTTCGGCACTTGCCGTCCCGATTCAGTTACAACTAAATCAACATATTCGTGTTTATGTTGCTCGCCGTAACTTACATGAATCGGGCGATTTTCACCATAAAAATACAATCTATCAAACGGTAGATTTTCAGCAATCCAATCAGCTACTTCACGCATATTTTCATCTTCAATTATAAAATCCACCGCTGCACCTAATCGTACACAAATTAAATTTTTTTTACTGTTTAATTCGTGAGCGCAATGCTGGTCTAATTTCGGCGCAATTCGAGCTGGAATACGTTTGCTTAATTCATGCGAACAAAAACCGTAAGTAAGTTGAATCATGCCGAAATACTCAATGACAGGGTCTAAAACATTTTTGGCTAATTCATAAAGCGCGGTGTAACTATGAGGTTGTTTCGGTAAATTTGCTAGCCCAGTTGCCGCCTGCATTTCTCCACATTCAATCAATTGTCGATACGTTAAATTATTACCACACAAATCATCTAAATCGGGAATCGTTTGTGAACGTTGTAATTGAAAACCTTTTATTTCCCAACGTGCTGATTTCAATTTTGTTTCAAAAATAGCAGGCTTATCGCCATAGCCACTTAAATCAAATAAATCCAATGCTTCGAGTTGCTCATCGAATGCTAATTGTTCGGCATAATTTGAAAATTCTTCGTTAATGTAACGCGATTTCAAATATAAATAATTGGCTGGAAATTCCTCGCTATATTGAAACAACTGAAAATCTTGGGCGCGAAGATTGATTTTTACCCGCTCAACTAATTTTGGTAGTGGTGAATTTTCAAAATCATCGTATTTAAGGAGCGTTAATTTTCCTGAGCGACTATGAATTTTAATTAAATCTGTTTCAGCCGTATCACCATATAACATTGCCGCGCATCCGATATAAATTCGCAAAATCGGCGGTAGCGTTTCAATCAATTCACTATGAACATAAAGCGCGTTTTCTGCATCTAAATAGCCTGAACCGTCTTCTGCTAAAGTTTCACAAGCTGCTGTAATTGCTTCTGTGTTTGCAATACTAAATAAGGCTTCTTGTGCAGCGCGTTGTGCGTTTGCATAATCACCAAAAAAGGCTTTGATGTCGAGTTGCAAGCTGCTATTCAAATGTCGATACTGTTGACGTTTTGCAAAAACCTGAAGTGCAAAATAAGTGAGTAAATCGTCAATCCGATTCTGACGGGTAATTTCGAGTAATTGAAAATCTTTTATTTGCGCTAAAAACTGTACTGCTTTGGAAACTGTGCCAAATGTTGCAGTCGTTTCAACTAGTGATAAACATTCTGATTTATCAGGCACACGTCCCAACTCCAAACATTGCAACCATAACGATTCGAGTAATGTTTCGTGTTGTTTATATTTTTCAAAAAGACGGTCTGATTTTGTCAGTTTTGGTGCTTTTGAATAATGACTTGTGACACGAAGTACATTGCCACGACGACGCTGACGATTAAGCAAAAAATCTTGTTCAGCATCGGTATCTTTGAAAACGAAAAAAATACCAGGTGCTACCGCAATCGCTGACGTATTCAACGTCTCTTCGAGAAAATCTTTTAACTCAGATTGTGAATAGTATTTTTGAAATGTGTTACGTTGCGTGCGAACACCGTCATTGAGTTTTTCACCGTTATACGCATTTTGGTTAAGTAACATTGCCGAGACCACTAGCAATTTACCCGCAAGTGAATACGCATTTTTTAACGCCGATTCACGCTCCCTAAAGTTTTCAATCACGTTTATGACAAAACCTAAATTGACTAAATCAGCCTTTAATTTTTCAGCATCAGGTAAATAATAAGGATCCCAGCCATTAGCAGAAATGTTGTTATCTCGTAAATTTCGTACATCGTCGCCTTTGCCACAACCATAATCAAATAAAGTGTTATCGCCATTTAAAAAACTGTAACGTGCTAAACACTGCATCGGAGCAGATAAATTTGTTCGACTTAATGCGGTTAAATGACGCGCAATTTCAGTCGTAGTTTCAATAATCAATGTTGAACTTTCAACTGTTTCGACGTTAGCTAGTGGCACAAATTCATTGCCAATCAGCTGAAAACCACGTTCTGCAATTAAATCCTCCCAAGCACGTTTGAAACCGATTCGCAGTGTGTTATCAAATAAACCCAATTGCTCGGCAGTAGTTGTTAAAGCGATAAATTCAGCACGACGTGAATGTGTTGTTGGAATGAACTGTTCTTTGCGATGTAGAATCGGAGGGTTATAAGAATTGGCATAATGCCGAGTTTCAACTCTTTTACTGGTTAGATCAATTCGCAAACTTCTTGCTAAGGCGGGAAATGGTTCATCAAAAAAATCGGGATACGAAAGCAATGACAATACATCACCATTTACATTGAATTTCACTACGTTGTAGTTTTCACCAGCGGTTAAATTTGCCAACTTTTCTGCAACAGCCACTTTTTTTTGAACAGATTCATGTTGCTCAGAAGTTAAGCTGTAATGCCAATAAATGTGGTTGAGAACTTTTTTCCCAAGTAGTTTCATTCAAGTGCCAATTTTCTTAATCGTGAAACTTCAAAGCAGATTTTTTGTGCCGCTTGTGTAACCGTGTTAATTGAAAGGTCATAACCAAAACTGATTCTAACTGCGCTGTAAAGTCGATTTCCTTCAATTCCCATCGCTCGTAAAACGTGTGACGCTTCAATTGCACCGCTATTACATGCACTACCTGAAGCAATAGCGACATCGTTTTGTAGTGCAATAAGCAAAGAATCAGCTGTAACATTTTCAAAACTCACATTGAGAATATATGGCACGCCGTGTTGCAAATCGCTGTTATAAATTACACCTTCTAACGTTGATAATTCTTGCAAAAAACATTGTCTCAATTGAATTAAATGTTGCCATTGCTCGGTTAATTCATTACGTTGCAATTCAATGGCTTTAACCATTGCCATAATTTGGTGTGTCGGTAATGTACCAGAACGCAAACCAAATTGTTGTCCGCCTCCATGAAACAAAGGCATGAGTTTTTTTCTGACATGATGCTTGATAAACAAGCCACCAACGCCTTTGGGTGCATAAAATTTATGTCCCGAAAAAGAAAGTAAATCAATGGAAATTTCCTGCAAATCGATAGAAATTTTACCAACACTTTGTGCTGCATCTACATGGAAAAGTACGTTCTTTTCATTGCACAATGTCGCAATATCTTTGATGTTTTGAACTATTCCAGTTTCGTTATTAACGTGCATAATGGAAACTAAAATTGTTTCGTCTGTTATTGCTTTTTGCACTGAATCTAAAGAGATAATACCATTCGATTGTGGTTTCAAATAAGTAATTTCAAACCCTTGTGATGCCAAAAACTTACAAGTATCTAAAACGGATTTGTGTTCTGTCTCAGATGTAATTATGTGTTTTTTGCGTAGTTGCGAACTGTAGGCGATACCTTTAATGGCAAGATTATTAGATTCTGTTGCTCCTGAAGTAAAAATGATTTCTTTAGGGGAACAATTTAAAATTTCTGCAAGTTGATTTGTTGCAGTTTGAATGGAGTTTTTTGCGTTATAACCAGAACGATGTTGTGACGAAGAGTTTGCGAATTCACCATCATGAGTTAAAAAATTCAATAATTCATTAACCGTCTCCTGTCTAACAGGCGTTGTAGCAGCATAATCAAGATAAATCATTCTTTTTTAAAATAAACGTGGTAATCGATTTCTTCTGCATGAAATGTAGAAATGATTTCTTCAAACGAATTCCAACTCATGTCTATGTTTTCTTCCACTAATGAATCCGCATATCTTCCATCAGGAAGTAAAAAGAAACTATAACCATCCTCTGTTTTTATCTTAGTTGGCTTTTTCATTTGTTGCCTTTAAATTTCATGTTGTAACTTTAATCGAAATTCATTCATTACATCTTCTAAGATTTGCAATGCTTTCATTGCTGATATATCGCCAATTTCGGCAATAATACGCGACTTAATATCCGTTGTGGCAATAGAGGGAGATATAGTTTTTTTACTTTTTATCACAACTTGATCAGCATTTTTGGTTACATCAGAAAACTCGCTAGAACTATTTTTTATTTGTGTAATTTGTTTTTTGACTTCTGCAACAGATAAATTTTTACCGCGTGCAATCTCATAGATTTCCTCGGCAATATCTGCATTTATTGGAGCTGAAATTTCATAAGCGGCAGTGATGCTAATTTTGTCCAATTTTCGTTTATCACCATCAAAAAATTCTGCCAAATTCATCAATCGAGTTCGATGCTGTTTAGTGACGGCACATAATGTTCCCCCTTGTTCTTGAATCCATGCACCAAAATCATTGGTAGTATTAAATCGGCTTTTTGCTTCAAGCAAAATTCGACCTTGTAGCAATTGTGCTTGTTGCCCTATTTCTTCAAATTGATGTGCTAATTCCTCAAGCGACAACGCTTTCAAATTTTGCCGCTCAACGCCTGACACAAATTTCGATTCAATTTCAGTCAATGTTTTAGCCTGTTTTTCAGCATTAGAAACGCGATTAACAACCATGTCCCAACTCCTTCATTAGTGATTCAATTTCAAATTTTGCTTTTTCATTATCCATTTCAATTACGCAGCGACCCAAAGCTAGCGCGTCACGATAATTTTTACGGTCGTAAATAAGTGTGTTTAACAGCTGCATATTGTCATATTTTTTTAAGAAATTGATGGAATCTGCAATTTCAGTGATTACTAGATTGTTTGGGCAAATCGTTAGCACGCAATAAGATTTTAATTTTTCATTGATACTTGCCGCCATTGTTAGCGTTTCTTGCATGGCATGAACTGTATCCAAATCAGCTTGTGAAGGCTTGCACGGCACAATGCAAATATCGGTAGCAATCAAACCTGTTCGCAATTCAACGCTATCACGCCCTTGACAATCTACAACAACGTACTCATAACGACGACTAAAATCATCAAGCGTTTGTTTGATATTGTCGTATTTTTGTGCGCTATGCACAGTTGGTAAATGCGTGTTACTTCTATCGTAATACCAATTCGAGCTGGTGCTTTGACGGTCTGCATCAACTAACATCACATCTTTATTTTTAACTGCCAAATAAGCAGCAATGTTTGTGGCAAGTGTAGATTTCCCCACTCCCCCTTTAATAGAGCCAACTAAAATAATCACAATTTTGCATCCAAAAATTTAATTTTTATGAAAGGATAATGGGTAATAAATCTCAATATGTCAATCGCTCAATCACCCGCTTTACCTGTAACGCCTGCCAGTTTTGACTGCCATTTGGCGTTGGCAATCCCAATCCAGTTAGCGTTTTGGCGATTTTATAAGCCGTATCACCTTGACGGTAATAATCCATCACTACTTTTTCATACTTCGCATTCCGTAGCAGTGCATTATTTTTAGTTGTTTCAGCCGCTTTCTGTCTGTTCTCTACCGTCAATGTTTTCAAATTCCCCAATGATTCACCTCTAGCACGTTTAGCTGCCAACGCTGCTTTAGTACGCTGTGAAATTAACGAGCGTTCTTTTTCAGCCAGTGAAGCGTAGATGTGTAGTTGAAATGGGTCAACGTCCATACCTAATTGCGTGACATAAAACGGTACACCAAATTTCATCAATCCAGAAATAGCATGAACATCACGGGATAATCTATCGAGCTTACTGACAATCAAAATAGCGTTTTCTTTTTTACAACGTT
>JBAXMT010000056.1:0-12504 GCA_037134135.1 Methylococcaceae bacterium
GCAATCTCTGATAATGACATTTGTTTGTCGCTGAATTTAACAAATTCAATATCGGTAAGTTGGTCAACGGTATCCGCTTGAATGTTGGTCACTTCCCAAGCATCATCAATTTGTTTGATGACGTAATTCGACGAAATGCCTTTGTAACTTGCTACGTCTGAATCGCCATTGCCGCCGTTTAAGGTGTTACTTCCTTCACCACCGATTAACGTATCGTTGCCAGCTCCGCCATTTAAAAAATCGTCGCCTTTGCCGCCGTCGATTTTGTTATCTGCGTCATTGCCGTCTATTAAATTATCTTTGTCGTTGCCCGTGCCGTTGATGGTTTTTTTTCCAGTTAATTCCAGATTTTCAACATTTTTGTAATTGGCAATCGTGATGGTTTCACTGCTTTGAATTTGGTCAACGCCTTCGTTGTCGATAATCGTATCTTCGACATTATTGATGATGTAAATATCGTCACCTGCGCCGCCGTTCAAAACGTCCCGACCTTTGCCGCCTTCCAATGTGTCGTCGCCGTCGTTACCGATTAAGGTGTCGTTGCCTGCGTTGCCGAATAAGTAATTATTGCCAATGTTGCCTGTGATGGAATTGGCATTGTTATCACCCGCCGCATCAAAGTCGCCATCGCCTGTTAAAACGTAATTTTCAACGCCCGTGAAAATACTGAAATTATCTTTCCAAACCAGCGGAATGCTGATTTCGACGATATCTTTTCCACCGCTTGTTGAACTGCTTTCGATGATGGTGTCGCCTGAATCGTCCACAAAGTAATAATCGTTGCCCGCACCGCCATCTAATTCGTCCGACCCTTCGCCGCCATTCAACGTGTCGTTACCTTTGCCGCCAGTTAAATTATCGTCGCCTTCGTCACCGTTTAAGATGTCGTTACCGTTGCCGCCGAGTAATTTATCGTCATCAGCTCCGCCCGATAAACTGTCGTTATCGTTTCCGCCATCAATGATGTCGTTGCCCGCGTTGCCTATTAAAATATCGTTGCCAATCCCGCCAATAATGTTGTCAGCGATGCTTGAACCTTTCACGCTATCGGCTTCTGAACCAATGCCTTTGAAATTGGTATTTTTTGCGGTTAATGTTTTTACTGCCATGTTGAAATCCTTTTTTGGTTAAAAAAATTTTGTTACCTCGTCAATGTGTAGATTGTAACCTGAATGGTTTTTACACTTTGTGTGAATTAAGCAAAATTTGTTCAACAGCATTTATTCGTGCCACAGAACAAAAAAATAGCAATTACCTGTACAATTATGACCATTCTCAATTTTTATTTAATTTCACTATGTCTAAACGCCTTAGAAAAATCACTCAACAAGTTTTAGTCGGCAATGTAAAGGTTGGCGGCGGCGCACCGATTGTGGTGCAATCCATGACAAACACTGACACCGTCAACATCAAAGCAACGGTTAATCAAATCATGGAACTGTCGAAAGCGGGTTCAGAAGTTGTGCGAATTACGGTTAATTCTGAAGAAGCCGCAGCGGCTGTAGCATCAATTAAAGAGCAATTAATTGCTAAAAATTGTTTCGTGCCAATCGTAGGGGATTTTCATTTTAACGGGCATAAATTGCTCGAAAAATATCCTGATTGCGCGGCTGCTCTTGATAAATATCGTATCAATCCTGGTAATGTCGGACGCGGAAAATCGCGTGATCCACAATTTCAACAAATGATTGAATTCGCGTGCCAATACAACAAACCCGTGCGAATCGGTGTTAATGGCGGCAGTTTAGATCAATCGGTTTTAACACGTTTACTCGATGAAAATCGTCAACTTGCTCAACCCGAACCACTTGGGGCTGTGGCACGAAAAGCGATTGTTTTATCTGCGTTAGAAAGTGCTGCGAAAGCCGAAGAAATTGGACTTGGCAAAGACAAAATTATTCTGTCGTGCAAAATCAGCAACGTCCAAGAGTTGATTTCGATTTATGAAGATTTATCAGCGCGTTGTGATTACGCGCTGCATTTAGGATTGACCGAAGCGGGAATGGGTTCAAAAGGCATTGTGTCATCAGCAGCCGCGTTATCGGTGTTAATGCAACAAGGCATCGGCGACACAATTCGGATTTCTTTAACGCCAGAACCTGGAACGTCACGCACGCAAGAAGTTATCGTTGGACAAGAAATTTTACAAACGATGGGCTTCCGTGCTTTTACACCGATGGTGATTTCTTGCCCAGGTTGTGGACGTACCACCAGCGATTATTTTCAAAAACTCGCCTTAAACATTCAAACCTATTTGCGTGATCAAATGCCTGTTTGGCGCGAACAATATGCGGGCGTTGAATCAATGGAAGTTGCGGTAATGGGTTGTGTCGTGAATGGACCTGGTGAAAGTAAAAATGCCAACATCGGAATAAGTTTACCTGGAACGGGCGAATCACCTGTTGCACCTGTTTATGAAGATGGTGAAAAAACGGTAACTTTGAAAGGCGATTTTATTGCCGAAGAATTCCAAGCGATTGTTGAACGCTACATCGAAACACATTATGGGAAAACTGAATAATGTTGCCACGCATTGTTTTAACCGCAGGTGAACCCGCTGGCATTGGTGTGGATTTGTGTATTCGATTGGTTCAAAATCTTCTGCCAGCGTGCGAATTAATTGTTTTAGCCGATGCTGAGTTACTTCAACAACGTGCCAAAAAATTAAATTTACCATTGACACTGCATCATTTCGATCCAAGCAAACCGAAAACAATTTTGCCGTGTGGGCATTTAACAATTTTGCCTGTCGCCTTGAAAGTTCCTGTAGAGGTTGGCGTGTTGAATCGTGAAAATAGTCACTATGTTCTTGAGCTTTTAGACCGCGCCACACAAGGTTGTTTAAATAAAACGTTTGCAGCAATGGTTACAGCTCCCGTTCATAAAGGTGTGATTAACGAAGCGGGTTTTGCGTTCACAGGTCACACGGAATATATCGCGGAACAAACAGGCGGACATCCTGTAATGATGTTGGCGACAGAAGGTTTGCGTGTGGCATTAGCTACAACACATTTGCCCTTATCAAAAGTTAGCGCGGCGATTACGCCAGAACTCATCGAAAAAACATTACGAATTTTGCATCGTGATTTAAAAACTCGCTTTCATATCGAACAGCCGAAAATTTTGGTATGCGGTCTAAATCCGCACGCAGGTGAAAATGGTTATTTGGGGCGCGAAGAAATCGATATTATTAATCCAACGCTGGAAAAACTGCGTGCCGAAGGTATGAATTTAGAAGGTGCGTTACCTGCTGACACATTATTCACGAATAAATATCTACAAAATGCTGATGCGGTTTTATCGATGTATCACGATCAAGGTTTGCCTGTTTTGAAATACAAAGGGTTTGGTAAAGCGGTTAATGTCACACTCGGTTTGCCGATTATTCGCACGTCGGTTGATCACGGCACGGCATTAGATTTAGCAGGAACAAATAAAGCGGATTTAGGCAGTTTGCAATTTGCACTAAAAACAGCAATCACAATGAGTAACTCGTAATGGCGCATCAAGCACGCAAACGATTCGGTCAGAATTTTCTGACGGATCAAAATATTATCAACAACATTGTTGGCAATGCGATGATTCGCAACGGTCAGCTTTGGGTTGAAATCGGTGCAGGGCAGGGCGCATTAACTGAACCGTTGCTTAAAAAAGTGACGCATTTAGATGTCGTCGAACTCGATCGCGATTTGGTGAAATGGTTGGAATATAAATTCGCGGCGCAAACGAATTTGAACATTCACAGCGCGGACGCATTACGATTTGATTTCGCGGCACTCGCGCCTGAAGGTGAAAAACTGCATATCATTGGTAATTTGCCTTACAACATTTCAACGCCATTGATGTTTCATTTGCTTGAAACGACAGATTGCATTGCGGACATGATTTTTATGTTACAAAAAGAAGTGGTAAATCGTATTTGCGCCAAACCAAATGGCAATTCTTACGGGCGTTTGAGTGTGATGATGCAGTATTATTGTGCGACGGAATGGTTGTTCGATGTGCCGCCAGAAAGTTTTAATCCTATTCCGAAAGTAATGTCGGCAATGGTTCGATTAGTACCACACACACAACCACCCGTTGAAGTTGATGACGTAAAAATGCTTGGTAAAATCGTCACTGAAGCATTTTCACAACGTCGTAAAACGTTGCGAAATTCATTAAAAAATTCATTATCAGAAGCTGAAATTAACGCACTGGGAATTGATGCGAGTTTACGGGCTGAAAATATCAGTTTAAGAGATTTTGCATCGATGGCAAATGTCGTCAGTCGAAAAATTGTTGAAGCCTTATAATTCAAGTTCTGCGACAATTTGTCACGCGACAATTTGTCACATTTTCAACGTTAAAATTTGCGACTAAAATACGCCCACTCTTTAAATGCTCCTCTAGGCGAAAGAGTCTTAACATCCTTCTTTTCTTAATGCCGTATCATAATTTTCGATGCGGCATTTTTTTGCCCGCCATCCCACGTCACAATCAGTTTTAATCATTTGTCTTTTCTTTTATACTGTTTAGCTCATTTAACACAGGAGTTTTCATGGAAAAGCCATTCATTTTACACATGCTCACCACCGCTAAAAATCTTAGTCCATTTGATGTCAATATGGCGATGGATGCAGGTTGGATTTCTGCCATTCCGTACACCAATATCGAAGCCAGTGAAATTCAAGGTTTGGTTCAAGATGTAATTTTCTCGCGCAGTGCCAAAAACTTAAAACGCACCAGTATTTTTATCGGTGGACGTGACACGAAACAAGCGATGGATATGTTGAAAATCGCGAAACGCTCAATGATTCCGCCTTTTGAAGTGTCTGTTTTTGCTGATCCAAGTGGTGCGTTTACCACTGCTGCTGCGATGGTGGCTATCATCGAACGCGAATTAAAAACTAAATTTAACACGACGCTTGAAGGCAAAAATATTTTGGCGTTAGGTGGCACGGGTCCTGTCGGTCAAGCTGCTGCTGTTATTGCAGCAAAAGCAGGTGCAAACGTTCGCATTGTTGGTCGTCAATTAGAAAAGGCGCAACACATTGCCGATTTGTGCAACAGTGAGTTTGGTGAAGGTCAAACTAACATTCTTGCAGGCGCAGATGCTGATAAAGGCGAATATATCAAAACAGCAGATGTGGTGTTTGCAACGGGTGCAGCGGGTATTGAATTATTGAGCGCAGAATTGATTGCTTCTGCATTAAAACTAAAAGTCGCTGCTGATGTAAATGCTGTACCTCCCGCAGGTATTTCAGGAGTTGATGCGTTTCATGATGGTGCGGCTATTGAAAGCTCAACGAGTGGCGCGGTGGGTATTGGTGCATTAGCGATTGGTAATGTGAAATATCAAACCCAAAATTTGTTATTAAAACGCATGATTGTAAGTGTTAAACCCATTTATTTACATTTTGAACACGCTTTTGAAGTCGCGCGTGAATACATTAAATCTACTCAAGCATCGTCTTAATCGGGAATTTTATGAAACGTAGTATTCTGCACATGCTTGATCCAATGCCAAATAATAGTCCTTTCGATATTAACATGGCGGTTGATGCAGGCTTTGATCTTTTGATGCCGTATAACAATGTGAAATTAGAAAATGTTCACGGTTTGACGCAAGATGCCATTTTTTCACGCAGTCCTGCGGGATTGAAACGCACTGCACTATTTATTGGTGGACGACATTTAGGTTTAGCGATTGATATGTTCAATGAAGCTAAACAAGCGATGATGTCACCGTTTGCAATTTCAGTATTTGCCGATCCAAGCGGAGCATTTACAACATCTGCGGCATTAGTAGCCTGTGTTGAAAGAGAATTGCGAGAAAAACACGGTAAAGAATTAGCTGGTTGTAAAGCGGTTGTTTTTGGTGGTACAGGTCCTGTTGGGATTGCAACGGGAATTATTGCATCACTTGCTGGCGCAGATACTACCATTGTTGATCATTTATATTTAGACACGGCTGCTGATATAGCCACGCTTTATAACCGTCGTTTTGGTTGTAATTTAAAAGCGGCAGTAGCAAGTTTTGATAAAGAGAAAATCGAATTATTAAAAGATGTAGACGTGATTTTTTGTACTGCAAAAGCAGGCGTTCAAGTATTAAATGCGACGATTTTAAAAGAAGTTACTCAGCTAAAAGTAGCGGGTGATGTTAATGCCGTACCGCCTGCAGGTATTGAAGGTGTTGATCGTGGTGATGTTGGCGCACCGTTAATTCATGCGACACATTGTAATGCAGTCGGAGTCGGTGCATTGGCAATTGGCGATGTGAAATATCAAATTCAACACGCACTTTTGGCTTCAATGTTGGAAACAGAAAAACCAGTATATTTAGATTTCCGTGATGCGTTTGTTAAAGCGCGTGAAATGTTGAAGTAAAATCAAATTCGAGATGCGGATTGCGTTTTTTACGCAATCCAAAGTTCACCGCCTTTTTCATCGTACTGAGTGCAATTTCATCACAACATTACGCTGTTGAAAATCATCGTTATCATCATTGATGACGTTGATGATTTCTAACGTTTTTGGGCTTTGACGGTGATTGACGAAATAACTATTTCCATCAATTTTTTTTGCCATTTTTTTAGATTCTGACGCTAAATCAGCAATATCGACGTGTGATTGGCAATGCGCCGTGGTTGCAGGTGAAACTAAACCAACGGATAAACTGGTCAATGGAAAAAAGCATTTTTCACCTTTACGATTTTCTGCTTGAATGCCGCCAGCTTTGACATCAGTTGGCGTGTAATAATTTGGCACCATTGCTTCAAACGTGGCGAGAACTTTTTGAGAGCGTTCTAACCAATCATCACCTGTAAAAATAACAATAAAATCATCGCCGCCAATATGTCCGATGCGCCCGCTTTCTGGCGGAACACATTTTGTCAAAGCTGTTGCAACCGCTTTGATAATGTCATCGCCCGCACTGTAGCTGTAAATATCATTAAATGGTTTGAAATTATCTAAATCAAAATAACCAAATGCAAACGGTGTTTTACTCGCGAGCAATTGATTGATTTGTTCATTTATCGGCACGCTACCAGGCAATAATGTCAGCGGATTGGCGTGTTTTGCGTTATCAATTTGTTGCGTGGTGATTTTTTCTAACAGCGATAAAATCGTCGCTACGCCTATATATTTATTTTCACGAGTAATAAGAAACGCCTGTTCATGACGCATCGTCGAGGTTAATTGCTGACTTACTAATTCAATCGGGGTATCACAGTCAATACTCAGTGGCACTTGTTCGATAAACGTTTTAATCGGTTTTCGACCATGTAATTCCATGCCGTAACGACTTGAAAATAATTTCGACAGAAAAGTATCTCGAAAAATGATACCCGAACCTATATCGTAATCGACCAATGGAAGAATCGACAATTCGCTGTTTTGTTGAAATAGATTCATCACGTCACTAATCGGCATTTCGGCTGAGATTGGCGTAATAAATTGCCCAATACTTTCGACAGATGTTGAGTTTGACCAGTGTGATTTTGTTTCTTCGGAAAATTTATTTTGAAAGAAAATTTCGGCATCGAGTTCAACCAACGGGATAGCCGATGGACGTGCAAAATAATAACCCTGACCGTAACTAATTCCGAGTTGTTTAATCACGTTAAACTCGGCTTCAGTTTCAACGCCTTCCGCAATGACATGACAATTCAGTGAACTGGCAATGCCTTGAATCGAACGTACAAAATTAAGTTTAATCGAATCATTTTGCAATTCTTGAATAAAATGCTGATCGATTTTGACGTATTCGGGGAGCAATTCTGACCACAATCGTAAACTTGAATAACCTGCACCTAAATCATCTAACGCAATTTCAAAGCCCATGCCTCGATAGTGCATAACGGCTTCACGCATCAATTCATAATCATCAATTGGTTTATGTTCGGTGAGTTCAATGACTACATTATGAGGATTTAACCCAAATTTTTCTAAATAACGTAGCGTTTCTCCTGTTTTAAATTCAGGTTGTAATAAAACGTGTGGGCTAACATTAAGAAATAATTTTGCATCTAAGTTAAATTCTGCGAAATGCTGAATGCTTAATTCACGGCAAACAAATTCTAACTGTGAACTTAAACCATAGCGATCGGCAATATCAAACAAATTCAGTGGGCTATGTAACGGACTGTTTGAGGGGCCACGAATCAGAGCTTCATACGCAATAATTTTTTTTTGCGTCAATGAAATAATCGGTTGAAAGTGGGGAGTGAGTTTTTTATGTTCAAGAATTGAAATAAGTTCTTGTTGCAGAGCGGACATGAAAAATTTTCCTATGCGGATAATAACGGAATCAGCATAGGTTATTTCCATGACGACGTTGTGACATTTAATTCTGTCGGATTATCATTTTAGTGCCTCTGTTGCACTAACTAAGGCATCAATCATTTCTTCGCCTTGCGCGATATGTCCCGAATTCGGCAATACAACGTAATTTGCTTGCGGTAAAACACGATGTAATTGCCATCCTGCTTCTATTGGGCAAACCAAATCTTGTTGTCCATGAATAATCGTCACGGGTAAATGCTGCAATTTTTCGCAATGCGTGAGTAATTCATTTTCAGCCAAAAAATAATGATTTCTAGCGTAATGAAGCTCCATTTTCACCTGTTTAATATCATGTTCAGTGAGGTGAGAGTCGTAAAGCTGATAAGCGTTTCCCAATGCCACTTGTCCGCCCCACGCTTGCCACGCTTTTGTTACGCGCCGACTGGCTAATTCATCGTTGCCCCATAAAATCGTATTTAAATCGGCAACTAAATCGTCTGTGCGGTGTTCAGCGGGAATGCTATCAATCAAATGTTGCCATGTTTCAGGATAAATCAGCGAAACGCCATGATTACTTAAAAACCATTTCATATCTTGTAATCGCGCTAAAAAACTACCGCGTAAAATCATCGCTTGTACCCGTTTGACGTGCTTTTGTGCGTAAGCTAATGCCAGCGTAACGCCCCATGAACCACCAAACAAAATCCAATTTTCTAACGCCAAATGCTGCCGAATGCGCTCCATATCGGCGATTAAGTCGGGTAACGTATTGTGCGCCAATTCACCAAAAGGCAATGAGCGTCCACAGCCGCGTTGATCAAATAAAATAATGTGATAATACGAAGGATCAAAAAAACGATGATGATCGGGTTTACACCCAGAACAAGGACCTCCGTGTAAAAAAACAATCGGCACGCCTTGCGGATTACCGCATTGTTCGACGTAAATTGAATGTCCGTGAGTCGTTTTTAAAAAGAAATGGTTAAACGGTTCGAGCGGTGGAAAAAGTATTTTCATGGTTAGGGCTACAAAGAAGAAAATATAAAAGTAAGCACTTTAAGTCATCGATTTAAATAAGACAATTTACTTTAACCTTTCAAAGTAATAACGACCAATCTAAACATTGACGCAACTGCGTTATAAAAATATAATCGCACGCTTACTATATTTTATAGATTAAATGCTTAATGGAGCTTACGCCGATGTATGCGGTAATTGAAACAGGCGGTAAACAGTACCGCGTAGAAAATGGTACCTACTTAAAAGTAGAAAAATTAGAACTTGGCGAAGGTGATAGCATCGAATTCGACAAAGTTTTAATGATTGAAGAAAACGGCGATGTGAAAGTGGGTTTACCTTTCATTGTAGGCGGAAAAGTGACTGCTACCGTATTATCTCAAGGTAGACACAAAAAAATCAAAATTGTTAAATTTAGAAGACGTAAACACCACATGAAAACTGCTGGTCATCGTCAATACTATACTGAAATCCAGATCACTGGCATTTCCGCTTAAAAACTAGGAGTTTAAAATGGCTCATAAGAAAGCTGGCGGTAGTACCCGCAACGGTCGTGATTCCCAGTCAAAACGTTTAGGCGTTAAACGTTATGGCAGCGAAACCGTTACTGCAGGTAGCATCATCGTTCGTCAACGTGGCACACATTTCCATGCTGGCATTAACGTTGGCATTGGCAAAGATCACACTTTGTTTGCAAAAGCAGACGGCGTGGTACTTTTCAAAGTACAAGGTCCTAAAAACCGCAAGTTTGTTAGTATCGTAACAGCGGCATAAATAATCGCTCGCCTTCGTGGCAAGCGGCAATGACTGAGAAAGCTCCGCCGAATGGTTGGGGCTTTTTTCGTTTATATCAGTTTTATTTGAGTAAAGTATGAAATTTGTTGATGAAGCGCAGGTGCGTGTCGAAGCGGGTGATGGTGGAAATGGAACAATTGGTTTTCGCCGTGAAAAATTTATCCCACTCGGTGGACCTGATGGTGGCGATGGCGGCAACGGTGGTAGTGTTTATTTAATCGGCATGGAAAACATGAACACATTGGTCGATTTCCGTTATCAATCTGTTTATCGCGCCCAACGTGGTCAAAATGGCATGGCGCGAAATTGCACAGGCAGAAAAGGCGACGATTGTTATGTTTCTGTTCCGCTCGGCACACGAGTTTCAGATTCTGAAACGAACGAAATTTTGGGCGAATTAGTCAAAGAAGGCGAAACATTGCTGGTCGCACAAGGGGGTTTTCACGGCTTAGGCAATACACGCTTTAAAAGCAGTATCAATCGTGCGCCGCAAATCGCCAGCAAAGGTAGCGAAGGCGAACACCGTTTGTTGAATTTAGAACTCACGTTGATTGCTGACGTTGGTCTACTAGGAATGCCAAATGCAGGAAAATCAAGTTTGATTCGTGCAGTGTCATCCGCTACGCCGAAAGTTGCTGATTATCCATTTACCACGCTTTATCCGAATTTAGGTGTGGTGCGTATCGACGAATTACGCAGTTTTGTTATTGCAGATATTCCAGGTGTTATCGAAGGCGCAGCCGAAGGCGCGGGTTTAGGTTTGCAGTTTTTGAAGCATTTAGAACGCACGGGGTTGTTGTTACATTTGGTGGATATTGAACCATATGAAAGCAGTGAATCACCCATTTCTGCTGCCCAAAAAATTATCGCCGAAGTTGAAAAATGGAATGAAAATTTAGCCAATAAACCGCGTTGGTTAGTTTTAAATAAAGTTGATAGAGTGTTAGATGAAGAACTCGATGCACATTGCCAAGAAATTATCGACGCACTAAATTGGACTGCTCCCGTGTTCAAAATAGCTGCGATTAACAGGCAAGGCACACGCGAATTGATGTTTGCGATTATGGAATTTTTGGAAACGCAGCGACAAATGGTGAAAGATGAACAAGCGTGAAAATTTTAAAAATGTAAAACGTATTGTCGTAAAAATCGGTAGTTCGTTACTTACTAAAGGCGGAAAGGGCTTAGATAAAGTCGCGATTGCCGATTGGGTTAAACAAATGGCAATGCTACGCAAAGAAGGCGTAGACGTAGTTTTAGTATCGTCGGGTTCTGTTGCGGAAGGTGTGTGGCGATTGGGTTTAAAAACACGTCCCTCAGCATTGCATGAATTACAAGCTGCTGCTGCCGTTGGGCAAATGGGGCTAGTGCGCGTGTTCGACGATAGCTTTCAACAATATGATTTACACGCCGCACAAATTTTATTAACGCACGACGATTTATCAAATCGCCAACGTTATTTGAATGCTCGAAGCACGCTTTTAACGTTGTTGGATTTTGGTGTTGTTCCCGTGATTAACGAAAACGATACAGTAGCGACAGAAGAAATTCGGTTTGGCGATAACGACACGTTAGCGGCATTGGTCGCAAATCTGGTTGAAGCCGATTTATTGATTATTCTCACTGACCAACAAGGTTTATTTACCGCTGATCCAAGCGTGGATTCTGACGCGATGCTAATTTCACAAATCAGTGTCGATGATGACCGTTTAGAAAGTATGGCAGGTGATAGCCGCAGTGGTTTGGGACGCGGTGGAATGTCTACAAAAGTTCGAGCTGCTCGATTAGCTGCTCGCTCTGGTGCTGCAACCATCGTTGCAGCAGGTGCAACAGCAAACGTAATTAATTCAATTTTAAATGGCGAAGAATTAGGCACGCACTTTTTACCCGATATTGAACCGTTGTTAGCTAGAAAACGCTGGCTTGCTGGACAATTACAAGTCAAAGGGCAATTAGTTTTAGATAATGGTGCAGTCGAAATGCTCAGAAATAACGGCAAAAGTTTATTAGCTGTTGGCGTGAAATGGGCAACGGGGCAATTTGAACGAGGCGAATTAGTGTCTTGTTTGAACTTAGACGGTCTTGAGATTGCTCGTGGTTTAATAAATTATGGCAGCGAAGAAACGCAAAAAATCGCAGGTAAAAGCAGCTTAGAATTTGAAAAATTATTGGGTTACGCTGACGATTTAGAATTGATACATCGTGATAATTTGGTTTTGATTTAAATGCGTGTGAATGCAAAAAGCCGCTCTATTGTTTAAAAAAACTAGAACGGCTTTTTTTATGTGAGTGCTTTAATGCGTTCTAATGTCCCATCGAGGTGGAGCATTTTGAATTTTTCTACGATGGTTGGATCAAACATACTCCCTGAAAAAGACTCGATATAATCCACGGCATCTGCCATTGTCCAAGCTTCTTTAT
>JBAXMT010000057.1:0-12117 GCA_037134135.1 Methylococcaceae bacterium
TCTCATCCTGTACTTTTATTTATGAAAGGTACATCTGATTTCCCGCAATGTGGTTTTTCAAGTCAAGCTGTACAAGTGCTGCAAGCCTGTGAAGCGAATTTCCAAGACTTCAACATTTTTGAAGATGCGGAATTACGCGAAGCGTTAAAAGCCTATTCAAGCTGGCCAACTTATCCGCAACTTTATATTAAAGGCGAATTGATTGGGGGTTGCGACATCATGATTGATTTGTACAAAAAAGGGGAATTGGCGCAAATGTTAGCAGCAGCAAATGAGGCATAAAACATGGCAAAAGCAGGTGATTTAAAACGTGGCATGGTGGTCGAAATCAATGGCGTACCGCACGTTGTTAAAAATGTAGATGTCAAAAGTCCTTCATCACGCGGTGCATCGACGTTGTACAAAATCCGTTTTAACAATGTTCAAACGGGACAAAAACACGACGAATCATTAAAAGGCGACGATTTTTTGAAAGACGTAGATTTGGTTCGTGCAAAAGTGCAGTTTTCTTACATCGATGGCGAAAATTATATTTTCATGAACACCGAAGATTATTCGCAATACACCTTGAGCAAAGACGATTTAGAAGATCAAATTGATTTTTTAAGCGAAGGTTTAGAAGGCATCATTGCGTTATTAGTTGACGATGAAGTGTTAGGTATCGATTTGCCAAGCGTGGTGATTTTAGAAGTTTTAGAAACACCACCCGCGATTAAAGGCGCGACAGCAAGCGGTAGAACCAAAACAGCACGTTTAAGCACTGGCGCAGAAATTCAAGTGCCAGAGTATTTGGAAACGGGCGAAATGATTAAAGTTAACACCGAAACAGGTAAATTTATGTCCCGTGCTTAAAATGTCTAAAAAAATTCTGCAAATCGTATGTTTACTTTGCTTATCGATTGTCGTAATGGCTGACGATGACATTATTTCGTTGCCTGAAATGACGATTTATAACAAAGCGATTTCGTCAGAATTTACCGCATCGCAAATGCAAAATGAACTCACTCGAGACGATTTAGAATCAGCAGAAATGCCTGACCTTAACAATGTATTGAGAAATCAAACGGGATTGATGCTGAATCAAGGCAGCGGGCAAATGCCGACAGCTATCCATATACGAGGTGCAGGTGGCGTTGGACAAGGTATGGTCACATTAGATGGCGTTCCTTTATTCGGCAACTTCGCGGGAATGTATTCGTTAAGTCATTATCCACTTGATGCTTTTGATCAAGCCACCATCACACGAGGCGCAAGCGGCGAGAAACACGGAAGTCGAACACTCGGTGGCACGATTCATTTGCAAACTCGTCGTATGCAAGAAAAAGATAATTTTTTGCACGTTGAAGGCGGCAGTTACGACACAGTTCGCAGTGCCATCGGTAGTGGATTAACAACCGCAGCAGGCGATTTCTCTGCAGTTGTTGGGCGGAGTGATATTTTTAGCGGCATCAGTCAAGCTCAAAATGGAACAGAAGGTGATAATTTTGGCATGACACACGCGTCAGCAAATTGGTTTAAAAATTTCGGACGCGGGCGTTTAGATGCGTCACTTTATTTTGTCCGCAGCGATGAAAATACTGATGGTCCTGGTTTAGTGCCAGCAAGACGTGTCGTCGGTTGGGTAGATGACAAATATGGCAAACTTTCAGATGAAACATGGGTGACACAATTACACGGTGAATATGATTTAGCCGCATATTGGAAAAGTTCGCTGCAATTAGGTTTTACGCAAGATAGACAAAAAATGGTCACTACTGCTGTCAAACCATTTTCAATAAGTAATCAATTATTTATGGTCGATTGGAAAAATACACATCGGCTGCCGCTCGATGAAAATAATAAAAATCAGGCGTTGCTCGTCTGGGGCGTGAATACGCAACATCAACAAACGCTGAATATGCCAGCATCCCAAACTGTGATTAGTCCAAATGTGCGTGGTGAATTGGTGATGGGCGAATGGAAATGGAGTGCCGATGGACGTTTTGATAACGGTGACACTTATGGAAATCATCAAGTTTTTTCGCTCGGTTTAAATCGTTCATTGCCGCAGAATGTTAATGTTTTTGCGAATGGCGGCACAGGGTATCGTCAACCAGGTGTGAGTGAATTAATGAATCCGCTTTTTGGTAATCGCGCTTTGCTGGGCGAAAGTAATGCGGGCGGGGAAGTTGGAATAAGCTGGAATCCATTGCCCGACAGTGAAATCAAAATAAGTGGTCATCATCAAAATTATCAACAAATGATTGTATTGATGTCAGATGCAAGAACGGGCGTACTCAAAGCGCAAAATGTGCAGGATGTAGATGTTTGGGGTTCAGAAATGCAATCGAGGCATCGTTGGTCAAGTATTTGGGAAAGCGGTTTGAATTACAGTTATATGAATGCAATCAATTCAATCACGCACTTGCACGTTTCCTCTCGCCCTGAACACCAAGGTGTATTTTGGAATGAAGTGCAATTATCGCAACCGTTAACATTGCGCGTAGAATTGAACGTGCATGGCAGTTATTGGTTTAATGCCGCTAATACATTAAGAGCAAATACGGCACTGCGTGTTAATGCTTTACTGAAATATCAGCTAACGAAAAAAACCGAGCTATATGTGCGAGGTGAAAATGTTACGAATGAACGCACACCAGAACTTCTTGATTTTAATTTTAATGGTGCAGCGATTTACGCAGGTTTCCGAACGGGGTTTTAAACCAATGTTTGTCGAAAAATTACATGACTAAAAAACTCAGCGAATTTGAATTACAACGTTTACCAAAAAATGTTCACGAATCATTACGCGCTTGGGATGCCGCCGATGAATATGTTTTGGAACATATTGCGAACTTGAATTTACCGAACACCGCAAAAATTTTAATTATCAACGACAGTTTTGGCGCGTTAGCGATTTCGTTGCATTTATTTCAACTTTACGCGATTTCAGATTCGTATCTTTCACAACAAGCGACCCGCCTAAATTTAACTGCAAATCATTTACCCGAAATGGCGGTGACGTTGCTTCAAAGTGTCAAATCATTTCCGCATATTTTTGATGTCGTAATAATAAAAGTGCCGAAAACATTGGCATTATTGGAATTTCAATTATTGCAATTACGTTCAAACATCACCGAAAACACACAGATTATTGTGGCGGGAATGGTGAAAATTCTCACGCCAAGTGTTTGGAATTTATTAGCACGAATTATTGGCGAAACAAAAACATCGTTAGCACAAAAAAAAGCACGGTTGATTTTCGCGACGCTTAATCCAAATTTACCCGTACCACAAAATCCTTATCCAATTCGGTATATTTTAGAAAATACCGATTATGAAATTACTAATCACGCAAACGTTTTTTCGCGTGAAAAATTAGATATTGGTACGCGCTTTTTTCTGGAACATTTACCGTGTTCAGAAAGAGCTTGTGACCTTATTGATTTGGGTTGTGGTAACGGAATTGTCGGTTTAATTGCCGCCGAAAAAAATCCAATGGCACACATTCATTTTGTTGATGAATCGTTCATGGCGATTGAATCAGCACGAGAAAATTTTGAGAAAGCATTTAAACATCGAACAGCGCATTTTTATGTCGGCGATTGTTTAACAGATTTTGCACCGAATTCAGCTGATTTTGTTTTGTGTAATCCACCGTTTCATCAACAACACGTTATTGGCGATTTCATTGCTCAAACGATGTTTAATCAAGCGCATTTCGTGTTGCGAAATAAAGGCGAATTATGGGTGATTGGCAATCGACATTTAAATTATGGCGTGACATTGGCGCGACTTTTTGGCAAAAAGAATGTAAATCTTGTCGCACAAAACAGTAAATTCATGATTTGGGTAGCAATTAAATAATTTCCGCTTAAGAAATGATCAAATCGTGAGTTTTTAATCATCTCTTCGTTGTGTTATCCGTTAATTAGAGCTGCAAATCCTTGTCTAAAAATCTAATTTCGGCTACATTTACGGAATCGGTAGAAGCCGTACAAAAAGAACGATTATAAAATCTTAGGAGCCGTAATAATGAGTGAGTTAAGCGCAGAAAAATTGGGACTTCACAGCGTCGGTCAGGTTTATCATAACTTGAGCTATGATGCGCTTTTCGATCATGAAGTTGCAAATCAAGAAGGGCAAGTATTAAGCAATGACACCATGACCGTAGATACAGGGAAATTCACGGGACGTTCACCAAAAGATAAATTTTTTGTGCAGCAAGAACCATCAAATCAAAATATCGCATGGGGCAACGTAAATAAATCAGTTTCAGCAGAAATTTTCGATGATTTATATGCTGACGTGATTACCTATTTGTCGGACAAAGATATTTATGTCACTGACGGTTTTAGTGGCAATGGCATTACACGCAAATCGGTACGTTTTATTACTGAATTCGCGTGGCAATCGCACTTCGTTAAAAATATGTTTATTCGCCCCGAAGGTGACGAATTGGCGAATTTCGCGCCGAATTTTCACGTTTACAACGCCAGTAATTACAGCAATCACAAGTGGCAAGATCACGGTTTAAATTCTGAAGTTTTTTGCATTTTCAACGTCGAAAAAAATATCGCCATCATCGGTGGTACTTGGTACGGCGGTGAAATGAAAAAAGGCATTTTCACCATGATGAATTATTGGTTGCCGCTCGAAGGAATTTTATCAATGCACTGCAGCGCAAATGTCGGTAAAGACGGCGATGTGGCATTATTTTTCGGTTTATCGGGAACAGGCAAAACTACGCTTTCAACTGATGCGTCACGCAAGTTAATCGGCGACGATGAACACGGTTGGGACGATGAAGGTGTGTTCAACTTTGAAGGCGGTTGTTACGCAAAATGTATTGGATTATCACAAGAAAATGAACCCGAAATTTTTGCGGCGATTCGTCGTCACGCGTTGTTAGAAAACGTAGTTTATGACGACAACGGCGAAGTGGATTATCACGACAGTTCAAAAACAGAAAACACGCGTGTTTCGTATCCGATTGAACATATTGAAAATCACGAACCCGATTTACGCGCGGGACAACCGCAAAACATTATTTTCCTAACCTGCGATGCGTTTGGTATTTTGCCGCCCGTTTCAAAATTGTCGAAAGAACAAGCGATGTATTATTTCTTGTCTGGTTATACCGCGAAAGTGGCAGGCACAGAACGTGGCGTAACCGAACCACAAGCGACTTTTTCAGCGTGTTTTGGCGAAGCATTTTTACCTTTACATCCGACGGTTTACGCAACGTTGCTTGGCAAAAAAATGGAACAACATGGCGTAAATGCTTATTTGGTCAACACAGGCTGGACAGGCGGTGGTTATGGCGTGGGAAAACGCATGAGCATCAAAGGCACACGCGCTTGTGTCAATGCGATTTTGGACGGCAGCATCAATAATTCTGATTTTGAAACGATGCCGTATTTCAATTTGAGCATTCCAACGACGTTGGCTGGTGTTGAAACCAATTTGTTAAACCCACGAAATGCTTGGGAAGACAAAGCGACTTTTGACGAAACAGCACAAAAATTAGCAGGTATGTTTGTGTCGAATTTCACAAAATACACCAGCGCAAATAACGAATTCGATTTCACGCAAGCTGGGCCTCAGTTGTAATTTCCCACCAAATTGTGCGATGTGAACTTTTACGTCGCACTTTCAAACCTCTTCAATGAAACTATTTATTCCCTTATTGCTTGCGTTGATTGTAGGCATTTTTTTTAGCTTCAATAAAACCGTTCCGAATGCGACTTTTACCGCGTTAAATGGCGAAAAAATGTCACTTGAAAAATTGCGTGGAAAACCCGTAATTGTGACGTTTTGGGCGACCGATTGTGAAAGTTGCCTTAAAGAAATTCCGATGTGGTTGGATTTATACCAACGTTATCACGCGCAAGGTTTGGAAATTATTGGCGTATCAATGTATTACGATCCACCGAATCACGTTATTGAATTTAATAAATTGCACGCCCTGCCCTACCCGATTACGTTAGATATTGAGGCAAAATTAGCAAAAGAATTTGGGGATGTAAGCGTTACGCCCACGACATTTTTATTGAATTCAAAAGGTGAAATTGTGTGGCAAAAAATCGGTTTATTTGAATTGGCTGAATTACAGCCGCAGATTGAAAATCTTTTGAAGGAATAAAAATGCTCTGGTTAAAGGCGTTACATTTAATTGCGATGGTGTGTTGGTTTGCGGGACTGTTTTATTTGCCAAGATTGTATGTTTATCATGCGATGAGCGACGATGCAGCGAGTGACGAACGTTTCAAAATCATGGAACGAAAATTATTTTTTGGCATCATGACTCCGTCAATGATTGCCACATTTGTGTTTGGAATTTGGTTGTTAATCGCGGGCGCGTGGCAGATGTATTCACACACGGGTTGGTTACACGTTAAATTTTTAATGCTAGTTTGTTTGGTGATTTATCATTATTTTTGCTGGCAATGGTTTAAAGATTTTCGTGCAAATGAAAATAAGCGTGACCATGTTTTTTATCGTTGGATGAATGAAATTCCTGTACTTTTTTTGGTAGCGATAATTATTTTGGCGGTGGTGAAACCGTTTTGAAAAAACGGGCAGATTCTGCCCGCTTTTATAACACTTTGTTACGCGCTAACTTGAGCAATCCAATCTTGAAGGTTGTAATAGTTGGTGATGCGAGCCACTTTACCGTCACGGATTTCAAAAAATGCACCCGCTGGTAAACGGTATTTTTGACCTTGCGCTTCGGGCAAGCCTTCGTCTGTTTTCAAATACTCACCAACAACGACGAACTCAGCAGCGGCACGTTTGCCGTCGGCACTTGCCATAATGACCATATCGACGAGTTGCTCTTTATAATTTGAATTCATGCACGCCATGAATTGCGTAAAGGCTTCTTTGCCGATGTCTCGATTTCCTTGGTTGATGTCGTGAATGACATCATCGGTCAGTAAATTTAAAAACGTGTCCATGTCAGCGTTATTGAATGCAGCGTAGTAATTTTCAACTAAAGAAAGAGTTGCTTGTTGACTCATGTGATTTCCCTTATAAAACAAAAATGAAAGTTATTGTAAGAGTGCTTATTCTAGCTGAGAACAAAAAAAAATTATAAAAAACTGGTTTTTTATAAAAAGATTGTTATAATTTCAACACTTTGCCGGGGTGGCGGAACTGGTAGACGCGCCGGATTCAAAATCCGGTGGAGGTGACTCCGTGCCGGTTCGATTCCGGCCCTCGGTACCAAATACATCGAGTGAAATGCAAAGAAATTTAAAAACCCGCAAGTTGTATGACTTAGCGGGTTTTTTTTATTCAGCAATATCTTCAATTCCTCGTTTTAGAAAATCAAAAACCAAATCTAACACACAAAAAAACCGCCCCTCGGTTTGCCGAAAGGCGGTTTTTTATCATTAAATTACAAAACTTTTACCAAGGTTGCCATTGCGCTAACCGCTACAACCATCATCGCACCCAATTTAATCGTCATGCGATATTCTGCTGCTTGGATTTCTGTTCGCATCGATTGTATTTCGCCTTTAAGCTCTTGCATCTCGCCTTTTAACGTCAATTCCAATTCTTTCAAATCGTGTTTTGTAACCAGTTCAACTTGCTCTTGTGCTTGACGAAACGCACTCGAAACTGCCTCAGCTTGTTTTTGCTCAAAACCCGATGCTTGCAAAGTTTGAATAAATTGATAGGTATCAAACATTACCAATGCCATTATTTTCCCCATTCTGTGAAATTCAAAACCAAATCATAACACACAAAAAAACCGCCTCTCGGTTTCCCGAAAGGCGGTTTTTTAGGATAAAGCTAAAACAAATTAAGCAACGATGTCAGTTGCTGCAATACCTGTATTATTGATACCACTCAACACGATAACTTGTTCTGCTACGCCATCGCCATTTGTATCATTAAACAAATAACCAGTATTCACTGCTGCAGTACCTGTGCCTGTTGTTGTAAATTGGAACGCATACGCTTTAACATTTCCTGTGTTAGCTGTTGCCAAAACTGCAAGAGCTGTATTCGCTGCTGTTTGCGCCGCTGCAAAATCAACAACCGACGCAATAGCTTCAACATAATTTGTTAGTGCAGCTGTACTTGAAACAGCCGCTGTCCCCAAAGCTAATTTATCTGAAGTAGTAGCAAAAGCGATAACAGTATCTGCAGTTGCAAGAGTAATACCTGAGTCTGTGTCACCAATGGTTACAGTATCCACACCAGCAGCACCAGCAACAGTTGATTCAGTTAAATCGTATGTATCTGCACCTTTACGTCCTTTTAATGTATCCGCACCATCACCACCTACCAATGTGTCATTGCCATTTGATGTAGGTAAGTCACCATCTAAATTATCATTACCAGCACCACCCAGTAATTTATCGTTACCAGCACCACCTTTTAATGTGTCGTTGCCTGAACCACCCAAAATAGTGTCATTTCCCTCACCGCCACTTTTAGTTTCTGATGCAGTTGACTTTGAATAATCAATTAACACTTCTAGACTTTTAACCGCATCAAGCTCTGCCTGCGTTTTAATAACCAAAGGAGCTGTTGCATTCGCAGGATTAGTAATTGAGAAGAAAGTGAAGCCGCCGTCGGTAGAAATTTTAGCCGTTGAACCAGCAGCAATGCCTATAGTATCACCGTTCACTGCAGCTACTGCAGGCACGAGAGGAGTAGGTGGATTTGCAGGAACGGCAGGAACGGCAGCAACATTTGCTAAAAAATCCATAATAGTATCTGTACCACCTGATACGTTGAATGTATCTTGACCTAGGCCGCCAGTCATTGTGTCATTGCCTTTACTGCCAGTGATGGTGTCATTGCCAGCACCACCATTCACATTTCCGCCAGCATAAGTAACAGGTGCGCCAGCTGCTGATGTTACAACATCTTTAATGGTGATATTGTCGGCAAATTGAGTGCCTGTGAATGTTGTTCCATTAAAGAATGTAGAACCACCGTTATTAGTGAAATCATGTGGTGTTACATTGTTAATGTTGCTATTCGAAGATAAATCAGCACCATTATTGAAACGTGCATGATTGCTCACCAAATTGTTAAGTACGTTTTCGCCACCTGCTTGTTGTGTGAAATCCGTAATTTTCAACGCGTAGTTATTGTTTTCAACGCTGAATGTTGCATTCGATGTTGGTTTAAACGTTGTTCCAACAAGATTAGTTGTTGTGCCAGTGATAACACCACTTGCTACAACTTTTAACGGATTACCAGCAACAGATGTATCAACCACGTTGTATTTTGCAACATTCGTAACAGTCGTGTTTGTGAATGTGCGTTCATCTGCTCTAACCAAATCTCTGTTGTCGCTTACAGAATAATCAATCGTTCCTGTACCATTTCCTGTAACAGTTGCTGGAGTCGTTGCATAACGATAGTTAGCTGCATTATTGGCGGCAACGTGTTCTGCACCATTCAAATTTTTGTCATCGCCAAGTGCGCTTCTGACAGAAGAGTTGATGGTCAACCCAGCATCTTTATACGCATAATTTTCAGCAAATGCGTCTCTTAACGCTTGATTGCCATTTGATTCAACGAAGCTGTGTGTTTGAGCCGTGTTGTAGTTAGAAGAAACACCTTGTTTTGAGTAAGACTCTGCATAATTTTCGTTGCGAACATCAAGTGATGCGCCCGCTGTATTGTTAGCGTTAATCGTTGCGGGGACATTTCTCAAATCAACGGCGTGTTTAATCACTAAAGTGTCGTTGTTGCTGCCTTTAAACGTCAATGCTTCGTTGACCGTGCCGTTACCGTTCGCAAAAGGTGAGCCTTTGATGGTTTCAGAAAGCGTAACAGTTTTTTTGTCAGCTTCTACATTAGTTAACGTGAAAGCTGATGCAGTGCCTGTTAATTTTGGTGTGCCAGTCCATGAACCTGTTAATGGAGTGTTATTAAAGTAATTTCCAGGTGTGGCAAGAGCTGCAGCGTTGGTACCGAATTCACTTGTTCCACTGTTAAGAGCTAAGACACCGTTGCTTACAGTGCTACTTAAAACACCCGCTGTTGGTAAAAAGTGAGCGTTAGTAGCATTTGCAGTAGTGAATAGTGCAGATGCACCAAGTTTGTAAGTTGCAGCACTTAAAGTCGCTGCTTTATCGTAATCTGTTGAACCAGCAACAGTTGTTGACGACAATGCTGTTTGCACCTTACCCACTGGGTTCATACTAGATATGTCATTGTTAGCTTGAGCAGGAATAACGTTTGTTGCATCTGTAACAGCAGTAACAGCGGCATTACCTACTGCCCCAGAATTGGTATTATTGGTATCGGTTATTGCAGTTAAGCCAGTGTTTTGTTGTGCCATGAGAAATCTCTCCGAGAGTTATAAAAAAGGTGTTTCAGCTTTAAAATCGAGCTGTAAAAAATATAGTATATTTAACAAGTGAGTGCAATGTGTTTTTAACCTAAGTTGTAAAACTGCAAAAAATTGTTGTTAAATTTGTATTGCCAAGAATTATTGGCAACTGTTTGCCATTGTAAAGCAATCGAGTGGGTAAATCACTCTAAAACTCCCCGTTTTCCAGTACAGGCGAAACCCAATATTGAATTCCTGAACCCGTAAAATCTTGGCGTAATTGCACTAATAATGAAGCCAAATCCGTGCCATTGACATACATTTGGAAACGAATTCGTTTTTGTCGTCCTGTGACTTGTTCGGCAATCGACAAGCCTTTGTTTTCGTGATGATGCGCGTAAACCGTAAAACCTGAAAATCCACATTCAAATTCCATCATCAATAAATTATCAACCACCGTGCCTTCTAACGCGGGAGGCACATTTAAAGTGACTAAGTATTCTTTGCTCATAATTCCCCTTATATCTTCAATAACTCAAACAATTCTTTGACAATTTTCGGATGTAAAATTTCGACTGAATGATATGGAATCACCATTCGAGAATTATTTTTACAATAAATTCGATGACTGCCTTTTTGTCTATCCAACGTGAAACCGTATTGAAACAAAAGTTTTTCTGCCTCCTTAGCGGTCAATTTAGGATAAATGGGCATGAGGTCGATTCACTTCAATCGGAGCAATAGACAAAAAGCGATTTTCAAAAATCAGTAATTCCGTAGCTTCTAAACTTTCCAAATATAATTCAGCCGCTTCTTTGATATTTTCAAGCACATTTTCATAAGTATTGCCTTGCGTGACACACCCTTTTAATTCAGGAATATGAGCAAAATAGCCTGATTCATCTTTTTCAATAATGGCGTTAAATAACATTTCAATCTCCTAAAAATTTAAGCATTCTCGTTCGTTTGACCAAACAACCGAAATAAAATCGGCAATAAAAATAACGTCAAAAAGGTTGATGAAACCAAACCGCCAATCACGACAATCGCAAGTGGGCGTTGAATTTCAGAACCTGGACCTGTTGCATATAATAATGGAATCAATCCGAATGCCGCGATGCTCGCCGTCATTAAAACGGGACGTAATCGCCGCGACGAACCAATCATCACCACTTTCGCTATGTCCATTCCTGTGACGAGTAATTGATTAAAATAACTCACCATCACCACACCATTTAAAACGGCGATTCCGAGTAACGCGATAAAACCAACTGACGCAGGAACAGACAAGTATTCGCCCGAAATCCACAACCCAAACACGCCTCCAATCATCGCTAACGGAATGTTCGACAACACCAAAACGGCTTGTTTCACCGAGCCAAACGTCGAAAATAACAACAGAAAAATCAAACTCAACGAAATCGGAATCACGATTGAAAGTGTTTTCGCGGCTCGTTGTTGATTTTCAAATTGCCCACCAAATTGCACCGTGTAACCTGTCGGTAATTTCACTTTTGCCAGCACAGCCGCTCGCGCTTCTTCCACAAAACTGACCAAATCGCGCCCATCAACATTGCTACGAATTACTGCAAAACGTTGTCCTTTTTCACGTCCAATCGACACCACACCTTCAACTTGTTCAATTTTCGCAATTTCAGTCACAGGAACGCGCCCGCCATTATTCGGTAACGAAATCTGCAAACTGTCGAAATCGGAACTGGTCGTATCGCCGCGTAAAATTAACGGCGTGCGACGAATCCCTTCTTGAACAATGCCTAATTTCAGCCCTTCCACTTCCGAACGCAACAACGTTTCAATCGTGTCGCTGTCTA
>JBAXMT010000058.1:0-12009 GCA_037134135.1 Methylococcaceae bacterium
ATTTTTCAAAATCCCCAACACCCTTACACGCAAAAATTAGTTGCCGCTTTGCCGTCGATGAAAAGCTGCGAAAACAAAGAAATCACAGTTAAACCACCACTGCTAAAAGTGCAAAATTTCCACTGTCATTATCCCATTCGTAAAGGTATTTTGAAGCGCGTGGTGGATTATGTACGAGCGGTTGATGGCGTAAGTTTTTCGCTGCAACGCGGAAAAACGCTGGCACTTGTTGGTGAATCGGGTTGCGGCAAAACGACGTTGGGAAAAGCCTTGTTACATTTGATTCCATCGAGTAGTGGCGAAGTTTTTTTGAATGGCATCGCGTTACATTCGTTGACTGGCGAAGCATTACGCAAGCAACGCGCTGAAATTCAAATTGTATTTCAAGATCCATTTTCATCGATGAATCCTCGAATGTTAATTGGTGAAATTATCGCCGAAGGTTTGCAAGCATTACGTCCTGAAATGTCTGCCGCTGAACGTGAAATGCGAGTTGCTGCGTTATTAAATCGGGTAGAATTACCCGAAGAGGCGATGTATCGTTATCCGCATGAATTTTCGGGTGGACAACGACAACGAATTTGTATCGCACGAGCCTTAGCCGTTGAACCAAAAGTAATTATTTGCGATGAACCAACCAGCGCGTTAGATGTTTCTGTTCAAGCGCAAATTATTCAATTACTGAAAACCTTACAACGTGAACAAGGTATGAGTTATTTATTTATCACTCATGATTTAGGTGTGGTGGCAGAAATCGCTGACGATGTCGCTGTTATGTACAAAGGGAAAATTATTGAAAATGGTTCGGTAGAACAAGTCCTTACCGCTCCCAAACATATTTACACACAAAAATTATTAGCCGCAGTGCCAAAATTTTTATAGCCTTTACTATTTTATTGGAACTTTATGAACTCAACTGACCGTTATGCTGTTTTTGGCTCACCAATTAACCACAGCAAATCACCTCGTATTCATCATTTATTTGCCGAACAAACCAGTCAAAATTTGGATTACATTGCACAAGAAGTAACTGCTAAAACTTTTGTTGCTACTGCCCGCGAATTTTTCGCTCAAGGTGGAAAAGGTTTAAATTGCACTGTGCCATTGAAAGAGTTGGCTTATCAATTCGCTGACAAAAAAACGGATCGTGCAGAATCTGCAAAATCGGTAAATACGTTGGCATTATTAGCCGATGGGACAATTTTAGGCGATAACACTGATGGCATCGGTTTAGTGACCGATTTGATGGTTAATCACGGTATCGAATTAATGGATAAACGAGTTTTAATTTTAGGTGCGGGTGGCGCAGCACGCGGAATTATTGCACCGTTGCTCAATCAACAACTAGATTGTTTAGTAGTTGTAAATCGAACCGTAGATAAAGCGTTGCAACTTGAAATTGAATTTAATCATCGTTTTGAAAGCTGTGGTTTTAATGAGCTACATCATCAGCCATTTGATGTGATTTTGAATGCGACTTCTGCCAGTTTGAGTAATGAATTACCGCCGTTACCCGAGAATTTATTGGCAGAAAATGGCGTTTGTTATGATTTAGCTTATGGCAGCAAACCAACGGCATTTGTATGTTGGGGTGAACAACAAAATGCGAGTCAAAGTTTAGATGGTTTGGGAATGTTGGTTGAGCAAGCTGCTGAAGCCTTTACATTGTGGCGCGGTGTTCGACCTGATACGAAAATGGTAATTGATTTGCTTAATGTCGAGCGTTCCGTTTAATCTTTGCGTCTCTTTTTGAAACATCTAATTTTTAAACAATGACCAACCCAACAAATTATAACGCTGCCGCCATTGAAGTTTTAACGGGTTTAGAGCCTGTTCGCAAACGTCCTGGAATGTACACCGACACCACGCGCCCGAATCATTTGGCGCAAGAAGTCATTGATAACAGCGTCGATGAGGCTTTAGCGGGACACGCTTCACAAATTGAAGTCATTTTGCATAAAGACGGGGCGATTTCAGTCAGCGATAATGGACGTGGAATGCCTGTGGATATTCATCCAGAACAAGGTATGACAGGCGTTGAAGTGATTTTGACGCAGTTGCACGCTGGTGGAAAATTTTCAAATAAAAACTACCAATTTTCGGGCGGTTTGCACGGCGTAGGAATTTCGGTGGTAAATGCGTTGTCGAAAGATTTAGAAGTCACTGTCAAACGTGGTGGCAAAGTTTATTCGATGAGGTTTTCGGACGGCGAAAAACAAACTGAATTACTCGAAACTGGCACAGTCGGCAAAAATAACACGGGAACTTGCGTTTATTTTATGCCAAATGAAAAATACTTTGATTCACCAAAAGTCTCCGTTTCAAAACTGAAACACGTTTTACGCGCTAAAGCGGTTTTGTGTGCAGGTTTAAAAATTTCTCTCAAAATTGAACAAAGCGACGAAGCCTTTGTTTGGTGTTATGAAAACGGTTTGCAAGATTATTTACGCGACCGAATTGGTGAATTGGAATTTTTCCCAGAAACACCTTTTATGGGCAACATGAAAGCCGATCACGAAGCAGTTGAATGGGGCGTTTTATGGGCAGTTGAAAATCCATCTGAAATGGTTGCTGAAAGTTATGTGAATCTTGTCCCAACCGCGCAAGGCGGCACGCACGTCAACGGTTTGCGAGCAGGTTTAACGGAAGCGATTCGAGAATTTTGCGACATTCGAGATTTGTTGCCACGCGGCGTAAAAATTGCACCCGAAGACGTGTGGGAACATTGCCATTTTGTTTTATCGGTGAAACTTGAAGACCCGCAATTTTCTGGACAAACCAAAGAGCGTTTAAGTTCGCGTGAATGCGTGGCGTTCATTTCGGGCGTGGTGAAAGACAGCTTTAGTTTGTGGCTCAATTCAAACACTAGCGAAGGCGAAAAAATTGCCGAGCTAATTATTAACAGCGCACAAAAACGCTTACGTTCAAATAAAAAAATCATTCGTAAAAAAATCACTTCAGGTCCTGCATTACCTGGAAAATTGGCAGATTGCTCCGCTCAAGATATTAACCGTACCGAATTATTTTTAGTCGAAGGGGATTCGGCTGGCGGCAGCGCGAAACAAGCGCGAGAGCGGGATTTTCAAGCAATTATGCCGTTGCGCGGCAAGATTCTGAACACTTGGGAAGTCGAATCCTCGCAAGTCATGGCTTCGCAAGAAATTCACGATATTGCCGTTGCGTTGGGAATTGAGCCAGATTCGGATGATTTACAAGCCTTGCGTTATGGCAAAGTCTGTATTTTGGCGGATGCGGATTCAGACGGAAATCATATTGCGACGTTGATTTGCGCGTTGTTTTATAAACATTTCAACGCATTGGTGAAAAATGGTCACGTTTTCGTTGCAATGCCGCCGTTATATCGCGTTGATGTCGGCAAACGGGTTTTTTACGCCCTTGATGAATCAGAACGACAAGGAATTTTAGACCGTATCAAAGCCGAAAAAATCAAAGGACAAGTTAATGTGCAACGTTTTAAAGGTTTAGGTGAAATGAATCCAAGTCAATTACGCGAAACCACCATGAATCCCGATACGCGCCGATTGGTACAACTCACGGTGGATGATTTCGACGCAACGGAAGGCATGATGGATTTATTGCTGAATAAAAAACGAGCAGGAGATCGTAAAATTTGGCTCGAAGCGAGTGGGCATTTAGCCGCCGTCATTGTTTGATCGCGCTGCAAATAATCGATTCAATGCCGCATGAATTTCATCTATACCTGTTTTTTTCAAAGATGAAAACAGTTGCATAGTCAGCGGCATCGGCAAATCACATAATTCACGTTCGATTTGCAACATCGTATTTTTTGCCGCTCCAAAATTTAATTTATCCGCTTTGGTTAAAATGATATGTAGCGGCAATTTAGTGTGCTGGCACCATTCAACCATTTGCCAATCGAAATCAGTCAATGGGTGGCGCACGTCCATGACTAACACCATGCCACACAACGATTTACGCTTGGTTAAATAGGTTTCCATGAGTTGATGCCACTGTTTTTTAACGGGTAACGGTACTTTCGCATAACCATAACCTGGCAAATCGACAAAACGCTGTTTATCCGTAATTTCAAAAAAATTAAGCATTTGAGTCCGACCAGGTGTTTTACTGATTCGCGCTAAACCTGTTTGACGTGTCAATGTGTTAATTGCACTTGATTTACCCGCGTTTGAACGCCCAGCAAAAGCAATTTCTAAACCTAAATCGGGCGGTGTAAATTTTAAATTTGGTGAACTGTTAATAAATTTGGCTTGATGATAAAGCGGGTTCATGGTCTCTCGCGTAGAAGGTTGATTTGGGTTAGAATTTAAGCACACACGCGGCTTTGTGTACACTTAACGCGCTTTACTTCACATTTTTTAGGAATAACGATGCACAAAAAAATTCTCACTTTTGCTGTTGCTACGCTTTTGAGTAGTCACGTTCACGCTGAAATGACGCATATTGATAGCGTAAATGCGGGCAAACAAAAATCGATTTCGTGCATAAGCTGTCACGGTGAACACGGAAATAGCACAATGGTAATGTTCCCGAAACTCGCTCAACAAAACACGGGTTATATCGTTAACCAGCTTAAAGCGTTTAAAGACGGTACACGAAAAGATCCGATGATGGCGACGATTGCGATGTCTTTAACCAATAATGATATGGTTGATATTGCAAATTATTATGCCGATCAAAAAATTGCGGGTGAACATGAAGACGTTTTAGATTCTGCTGAAGAACGTGCAGAACATGATGAAATGGTTAAATTGGGTGGTGATTTGTATCGCAATGGGGATTTAAAACGTGAAGTATCCGCGTGTATAGCGTGTCATGGTCCACACGGTGAAGGCAATCAGCCCGCGAGTTTCCCACAGTTGAGATGGCAGCATAAAGATTATTTAATTAAAGCGTTAACCGATTTTAAATCGGGAAAACGCAGCAATACCAATGAAAATATGATGCACATGATTGCAGTTAAAATGACAGATGCTGAAATTAAAGCCGTTGCGACGCGCATTTCAACCATGAAATAGGAGAAAAATTAAAATGCTTAAAAAATTTACCAAACACAGTCTATTTGCCTTGTCACTTGCGATTGCCGCGACATTTAATCCTGTACAAGCCGCCCCTGAATCTGTGGGTTATGAATTAGTGACACCCGCTCAACCGACGCATGATGTGAACAAAGTCGAAGTAATTGAATTTTTTTGGTACGGCTGCCCACACTGTTTTGATTTTGAACCGACGTTGGCTAAATGGGTAAAAGCATTGCCGAAAAATGTTGAGTTTATTCGTCAACCTGCTGTATTTAGTGAACAATGGGGGAAACACGCTAAAGCCTATTACACCGCTGAAGCATTAGGTGTGGTTGATAAAATTCACGCAGATTTTTTTGATGCAATTCAAATCAAAAAAGAACATTTGGAAACGGAAGAGCAACTCACAAAATTTTTTGTCGCACACGGTGTAAGTGAAGCAGAATTTAAAGCTGCCTTTAATTCATTTTTGATTGATACTAAAGTCCGTCAAGCGGGTACTTTAGCAGCGAAATATGGAATTAGTGGCGTGCCTGCTATTGTGATTAACGGTAAATACAAAACCAGTGGTCCTCTTGCGGGTTCACACGAAAAAATGATTGAAGTGATGAATCGTTTAATTGCTCAAGAAAGTGCATCAAAAAAATAATTTCACGTTTTAAATTCATGTCGTCGAAAAGGAAATAGGAAAAAATTTTATGGGGTTTTTCACTAAACAAAATGAAGATTTAAGTGAGCAATGGCGCAAAAAATATCTCAATCTTTTCGACGAACAAAATAAAGTTGAACACACACATCAGGAAAAAGAAAAATTATTGCGGCAATTCATTATTCAGCTATCAATTATCACAGAAGGGCGCGATAAATATCTGGATCCGATTTTAATTCGGTTGCGTAATCATATTAAAGACGAATTTGATTTAGCCACATTAAAAGTTGAACTAAAAATATTTAATGAATCCGTTAAGAATATGCCCGTTGCAAAGAAAAATCTTAAAGCAGATTTATTATTTGATTTTTTAGTGCGGCAATATAAAGATTCGGCGCAACAAACAGCATTACGCGATTTACAAAAGCTGGTCAATAGTGAAGAAACGATCATTGAACAGGTCAGTGATTTATTCATTGAAATTTTGAAAATTATTGAACCAGTTGAGCAAAAACCTCTAAATTCCGAAGAAATTGTTGAGCCAGTGGTTTACGTTGACGTAAATGTGGTGAGTCAACAGTTGTTACAGTATTTCGGTGCATTAGCGATTCCAGCTGTTTTTGAACAACCTGCCGAACTGCTTAAAGAAGCGTTACTTAATCCGAATCAATCTAAGAGCTTATTTGAAGAAATTTTGAATGATCTTGTGAAATTGTTATTGCGGATTAAGGAATACAGCGAAGCAGAACAGCAAGATATTGATCAATTTTTACTGCATATTGCCAATCAATTATCAGAGTTAAATGTTATCGTGACAGAAACAAATGCAACAGCAAATAGTTCTGTTAAAAGTCGCAATAAATTAGATCAATCGGTTTTTACACAAATTCGGGAACTCCAAGTTCAAGCAATTAAAGTTACATCGCTCGATATACTCAAAGAAAATGTGAATCAATGTTTTAAAACCATTGCCGCTGAAATTAAAGCGCATCATCAACAAGACCAAGAGCAGCAACAAAAATTCCAAGATCACATGGCGGAACTCGTTAATAAAATGATTTCATTGGAAGTGGAATCCGAAAATCTCAAAGCAGAATTAAAAGTAATTCATACACAAGCAACGCACGACACGCTAACGGGATTGCCAAATCGTAATGCTTATAATCAACGGTTAAAAGACGAAATTGCACGTTATAAACGTTACGATACGCCACTCACAATGGCAATTTGGGACATTGATCATTTCAAAAACATTAACGATACATTTGGACATAAAGCGGGCGATAAAGTATTAGCATTAACAGCAAATCAGTTACAAGAAAGCACCCGCGATACTGATTTTATTTCGCGTTTTGGGGGTGAAGAATTTGTGATGTTATTGCCAAATACTGACGTAACTTTGGCATTGAAATTAGCCGAAGATTTACGCGAATTGATTACTACAACAGGCTTTAATGCGAATGGCAAAGCCGTGCCGATTACTATTTCGTGTGGATTAACTGAATTAGTTGACGATGATACAGAAGACAGTTTTTTTGAACGTGCCGACAAAGCACTTTATGAAGCCAAAAATACAGGAAGAAATCGCTGCTGCGTTAGTTAAAACAGTTTTTTCATTACACCAAACCCGTTTTACACGGGTTTTTTTATTGGATTTTTATGTTTTTAAATTTCACAAAACCACTCATCATGGGAATTTTAAACGCTACGCCTGATAGTTTTTCAGATGGCGGTAAGTTTAATCAACTTGAAAATGCGTTAGAACACGCACTACAAATGATTAAAGATGGGGCGACAATTATTGATATTGGTGGTGAATCAACACGCCCAAATTCCGAGCCTGTTTCGGCTGACGAACAAATCAAACGTGTCGAGCCAATTATCAAAGCGATTCGCCAACATAGCGACATTTTAATCAGCATCGATACCACGCAAAGTCTTGTCGCAGAAGCGGCATTAAATGCAGGTGCAAACATTATTAACGATGTTTCCGCAGGACAAAATGATACTAAAATGTTTGCTTTAGCCGCGCAAAAAAATGTACCAATTATTTTGATGCACGCTCAAGGCACTCCTAAAACGATGCAAGAAAATCCACACTATAAAAATGTGGTGTTAGAAGTCATTACAACATTAAAAATTCGAGCGAATGAAGCAATCACGGCGGGCGTAAAAAAAGAAAATATCGTGTTAGATGTCGGCATCGGTTTTGGTAAGCGTAAACAAGATAATTTGGCTTTGCTCGCGCATTTGACGGATTTTGTGGCATTAGGATTTCCGATTTTGTTAGGTACAAGTCGCAAACGCTTTATGGGAACAATTTGTGATGTTGGAGAACCCGCAGAACTCGTAACTGCCACTGCTGTTACTACTGCATTGGGCGTGATGGCTGGAGTACAGCTTTTTCGTGTTCATGATGTAAAAGAAAACAAGCAAGCTCTTGAAGTTGCATGGGCAATTAGGCAAGCCGCGCTTTAATCGAGTAAACTATCGCAAAGCCGCATTGGCATTGATTATTTTTTATTTTTTGGAATTTTTATGACGCATTTTTCTTTAACCGCCATTTCTCCTATCGACGGTCGTTACGCTGATAAAGTTGACTTATTACGTCCGATTTTTAGTGAATTTGGTTTGATTCATTTTCGTGTTCAAGTCGAAGTACGTTGGTTGCAAGCCTTGGCAAATCAAACTGAAATTGTCGAAGTTTCGCCATTTACTACAACGACAAATGAACTTTTAGAAAGCATCATTTCGCAATTTTCAGAAACTGATGCGTTGCGTGTCAAAACCATTGAAAAAACCACAAATCACGATGTAAAAGCAGTTGAGTATTTTTTGAAAGAAAAAATTGCAGGTAATACAGAACTTGAAAAAGTAAGTGAGTTTATTCATTTCGCTTGCACGTCCGAAGATATTAACAATTTGTCTTACTCGCTGATGTTAAAAGCAGGACGCGAAGTAATTTTGGCGCAAATCGAAGCGTGTATTTTATCACTTACAAAATTAGCACAAGACACCGCAGCACAACCAATGCTTTCTCGCACGCATGGTCAATCTGCAACACCAACAACGGTCGGCAAAGAAATTGCGAACACGGTGGCGCGTTTGAATCGTCAAAAAATCCAGCTCGAAAAAGTTGAATTGCTAGGGAAAATTAACGGTGCGGTAGGGAATTACAACGCACACGCCATCGCTTATCCAGAAGTTAATTGGGAGCAATTTGCTGAAAAATTCGTCACGTCGTTAGGCTTAACGTTTAATCCGTACACCACTCAAATTGAACCACACGATTACATTGCTGAATTTTTTCACACACTTTCGCGTTTCAATACGATTTTGTTGGATTTCGATCGTGATATTTGGGGTTATATTTCGTTGGGTTATTTCAAACAACGCACGATTGCTGGTGAAATCGGTTCTTCAACTATGCCGCACAAAGTCAATCCAATTGATTTTGAAAATTCGGAAGGCAATTTAGGGTTAGCAAATGCGTTGTTTGGCTTTTTAGCTGATAAATTACCTGTTTCACGCTGGCAACGTGATTTAACTGATTCGACCGTTTTACGAAATATCGGCGTGGGCGTAGCGCATACAGTAATTGCAATTCAAGCAACGTTAAAAGGAGTGTCGAAATTAGAATTAAATGCTGACGCGCTCGAAGCTGATTTGAATGCAAATTGGGAGGTTTTAGCAGAGCCGATTCAAACGGTGATGCGTCGTTACGGCATCGAAAAACCGTATGAAAAATTGAAAGAATTGACACGCGGCACACGAATTACACCTGAACAGATGCACCAATTTGTTGAAAATTTAGAAATTCCAGCCGAAGCTAAAGCACAGTTGTTAGCTTTAACGCCTCGTGGTTATGTTGGTTATGCTGAAAAATTGGCTCGAGATTTAAGAAAATTTCAATAATACAATTCGTAAATCCACTTTTATTTTGTAGGACAGTTATTCATGCGTAGAGTTATTTTCAATCAAAAAGGCGGCGTGGGAAAATCCACAATCACCTGCAATTTAGCGGCAATCAGCGCGATGGAAGGCAAGCGCACATTGGTTATCGATTTAGACGTACAAGGCAATTCCACGCAGTATTTACTTGGTCAAAAAGTCACGGATAGCGATAAAACGATTGTCCATTTCTTCAAAGATACGTTGAGCGTTTCATTATTTGGTGGCAATAAAACGGGTTCGGGTTTGGAAAGCGCGATTCATGCAACACCTTTTCCAAATTTATTTGTGTTGCCGTCACATCCCGAACTTGAACCGTTACAAGGTCGCCTCGAATCGCGTTACAAAATTTTCAAATTGAAAGAAGCTCTCGAAAAATTAGAAGATTTCGATGAAATTTATATGGATACGCCGCCAATTTTGAATTTTTACAGTCAATCTGCGTTAATTGCAGCACACAAATGTTTAATTCCATTCGATTGCGATACCTTTGCGCGAGAAGCGTTGTATTTATTGATGCACACATTGACGGAAGTCAAAGCCGATCACAATCCTACTTTAGAAATTGAAGGAATTATTGTTAATCAATTCCAAAAACAAGCCAATTTACCGCGTCAATTAGTAAATGAATTGATTGCCGAAGGTTTGCCCGTGTTAATTTCAATGCTCTCAACGTCAGTTAAAGTTCGTGAATCGCATTCAGAATCAAAACCGCTAGTGCATTACGTTCCAACCCACAAATTAACTGATGAATTCCGTGCGCTTCATGCTGAAATTCACAGCCGTTAAACATTATTGGTTGCCGATTCTGTCGGGTATTTTTATCGGCACGAGTTACATTCCATTTCCACCGTGGGCGGCGTTGTTTGGATTTGTACCACTGTGGATTTTTTGGCAACAACAAACAAAATTAAAAACTGTCATTTTCGGCGGCATGGTGACGGCGTTTGTGTTTACGCTGATTGGTTTTAATTGGATGACGTATTTACTGCATGAATTCGCGCATTTGCCGTGGGCGGTTGCAGGTGTCGGTATGATTATTTACGCGCTGATTGCTCATTTGTATGTGCCGATTGCAGGAGTGACGTGGTTTATTATTCACCGAAAATTCAACTGTTCGCCGACTTTATCGCTCTGTTTGTTGGCGATAATTACGATTTTAAATGAAGCCTATTCACTGACGTTATTTGATTGGAATTTTGGTTATTCGTGGTTTGGCGCAGGAATTCCGTTTTATCAGCTTGCTGAAATCGTGGGGTTTAGCGGTTTGAGTGCGATTACTTTAGCGTGTAATTTGCCGATGTATTTGGCGTGGCAATGGCGAAATGAACGACGCGGCAAAGTGATTTTTGGCGCAGTAATGACAAGTTTTGCATTGTTAAATGTAGCTGGTTTAGCGTTAAAAGCACGTTTGCCAGAACCTGATGCTGAATTTAACGTGTTGATGGTGCAAGGAAATATCGGTAATTCTGAAAAAATGGCGGCAGAAATTGGCGACGGTTACGGGCAAGCGATTTTGAATCGTTATTTGTCGCTCACGCACGATGCTTTGAATGCACATAAAAATGAAAAAATTGATTTTGTGTTGTGGGCAGAAACGGCGTTTCCGACATTTTTGGGTGAAAAATTAACGCCGCAAAATGATTACCCCGCGCAACTGAGTGAATTTTTGAGTGAGCATAATGTACCGTTGATTACTGGCGCGTATAGCGTTAAATTCCCTGAAAAATTGTTAACGAATTCGCTATTTTTGTTGAATGAAAACGGTGAAATTATTCCGCCGCATTACAGCAAAACGATTTTGTTGGCATTTGGCGAATATATTCCGTTTGAAGAATTTTTCCCACAAATTCGACAATGGTTGCCACCGATTGGACATTTTGCAAGAGGGCAGGGCGCAACGACTTTGTTTAATCTTCATGGTTTGAAAATCGCGCCACAGATTTGTTACGAAGGTTTATTTGCGTATTTTTCACGAGATTTGGCGAATTTAGGCGCACAAATTATGGTGAATGCAACTAATGATTCGTGGTACGGGACGTGGCAACAACCGTATCAGCATTTTTATATGACGTTGGCGCGTGGCGTGGAATTTCGTCGTCCTATTTTGCGCGTTACGAATACGGGAATTTCGTCGATAGTTTTAGCATCGGGAGAAATTTTGCAACGTTCGCCGATTCATGAACAGTGGTCGGATGTTTATCGCGTGCCATATTTAAAAAATCCACAACCAACGTTTTATCAGCAGTGGTTTTATTTATTACCGATTTTGCTTTGGATAAGTTTTATCAGTTTGTTTATTTTAGCGATAAAACAACGAGCGGTGACTTTGAAAATCTAATCAATAATTAGGATTTTGCGTATTTTGTAGCGATTGCGCCTAAATGC
>JBAXMT010000059.1:0-11856 GCA_037134135.1 Methylococcaceae bacterium
TTTCACGACCTGCTAAATTCGCGCCACCTTCATCAGCTCTGAATTCACGGTAACGCGAAAACCACATCGTTAACATTGAAGCCAAAATACCGAGCGCAATTTGCGCCACCATTTGAGTAACGTAATACGCCCAGCCGTAGCCGCTTTCTTCGTTTTTCAAAATCACTTTATCTACAAAATGACCAATAATCGTAGCGAAGAAATAAACAAAGGTGTTCACAACGCCTTGCATCAACGCCATCGTAATCATATCGCCATTGGCAACGTGACTAATTTCGTGACCCACAACCGCTTCAACTTCGTCAGCATTCATTGCGTGCAACAAACCTGTACTGACAGCAACTAACGCATTATCACGACTTGCACCAGTCGCAAACGCATTCGGTTCAGGTGATTCAAAAATACCCACTTCTGGCATTCCAATTCCTGCGAGTTGAGATTGACGCGCCACAATGTCCATCAACCATTTTTCAGTTTGATTTTGCGGTGATTCAATAACCACAACGCCCATGCCACGTTTCGCCGACCATTTCGACATTAACAATGAAATAACCGAACCTGATGAGCCGATAATTGCCGACATAACGAGCAATTTTTTCAAATCCAAATCGACACCGTTTGCCGCTAAAGAACTGTGCAAACCCAACAAATTAAAAATAACGCCAATCACCACCATTACTGCAAGGTTGGTGACTAAAAATAAAAATATACGTTTCATAAAATGATTCCCTCGATTAAATGAATAAATTGAAAACAAACTGATTTTGCCATAAAAACCAAAGACTGTCGCGCTTAGAGCTTTTCTCGAAACACAAAATACACAGCACCAATTAAACAAAAAAATGCCCACAAATAATCTAGCTTTAGAGGTTCGCGCAAGTAATAAACAGAAAATGGAACAAACATAGACAATGTAATCACTTCTTGAATGATTTTTAACTGTCCAATGGTTAAGACCGTGTACCCAATTCTATTGGCTGGAACTTGTAATAAATACTCGAATAATGCGATAAACCAACTCACTAAAGCCGCAACAATCCAAGGTTTATTATGTAATTCTTTTAAATGTGCGTACCACGCAAAAGTCATAAAAATATTGCCACTAATTAATAATCCAATACTCGTTGTGACAGGATGCAAATTAGCGAATGTAACGAGATTATTCCAATTCATCTTTGATTAGTGAATTAAATTCGTGTGTTTTTTCGAGCATCGAATTGTATTTTGTTTCGACTTTGTCCATCACTTCACTTAAAAACTGCGTTAAATCTTCGTCATCTAATTTTTTTGTAAATGACAAAATATAATCTTCCAAATCACTCATCGTGTCGGCATCAACCACTTCTTCCAAAAATAAAACCGTTTTTGATGATTCTAAAGCGACGAATAAATCTGCACCAGTGAGCGGTTTTTTTAATTCTTTTTGGAGATTATCAACCGATTTAATCACTTGTATTGCAACGTGATGAACCATTTTTAACAGTGTTAATTTTTCGGTAAAACGATAAAGTTCAGCAGCAGCTTGACGAATTTCGACCAGCGCAGTTTTTAAATCTGTGGGGGTAACAACGGTGTTTTGCATAAAAAGTCACTTATTAACAGTTTTAGAATGTGCTGATTATAGGTTAATTTTGGGGAGTTCCTGCAAAACAATACGGTTTAACAATCATTGCAACCAAGTGTCATCAACAAAATTAATAAAATGCAAGTTGCTGATTTTGCGTAACATTAACTCACTTGAATTATTTTGCAGGAACTATTACTTAATGAAAATCACGCATATTCTTGAATCGGCAATTCCATAATACCGTCCATTTCAACGCCTGCGTCTTTTGGCAAAGCCGCCACACCAATCGCTGCACGGGCTGGATAAGGTTCATCAAAATAACGTCCCATAATTTCATTCACAATCGGAAAATGTGCTAAATCGGTTAAAAATACATTCAACTTTACAATGTCATTTAAATCGCCACCCGCCGCGTGAGCAACAGCTTGGATGTTTTCAAAAACTTGCGTGATTTCAGCAATAATGTCGCCGTCTACCATCGTCATTGTTGCAGGAACGAGTGGAATTTGACCTGATAAATAAACTGTGCGATTCACTTTAACCGCTTGTGAATAAGTACCAATTGCTTGAGGAGCAAGCGTCGTGTGGATAATTTCTTTTGTCATTTGTAACTCTCTTTGTGTAAAAAATTAGAAAATAGATTCAACAATTAATTGTTGAAACGCGGCAAATAATTTTGTCATGTAAATAGGTTTATAAGGAAATAAATCGATAGAATCAATCGCGTGAACAATCATGCAACTGTCAATTTCAAAAATCAGCAACTCACCGTTTGATGTTTCGCTACAATCAATGCCAATGTAATCCAAACCCGTGCGCTCATAAATTGTTTTGAAAGCAGCTGCGTGTTTTTTTGCAAATGTAGTATCAAAATTGTGCATTACTTTCGCTTCTTCAGCACGCTTAATAGCATCTTCCGCCATTCCAGCATTTAAATAATGAATCATCCAATGGTCAGAAATTGCCAAATGCGCTAAAAATGGTTGTCCTGAAATGAGCATCACGCGATATTTGCGAAACAGCCCGTCAGCGTTGCGATAATCTACAAATTTCGCCATAAAAAATTCGTTAAAATTTTGCCGTTTAACGTAATTATTCAACTCTGTTGACGATTCAATTTTTTCCAAATCGTGACCCGCGTGCGAATCAACGGGGCGAATAATTAACGGATAATTTTCTGGGTTAAGATTTTCAACTGTGTAACGCACAGTTTCTGGCATTAAAATCCCTGCCGCTTTCGCCAATAATTGACACGCCGCATCACGCGACATTTTGGCAATACATTCGGGTTTGTTTAAAACAGGTTTTGCCCACGATTTTAAAATCGGTTCGAGTTGTTTTAATAACAGCAAATTATCTTCTGATTCCGCAATCGCGACGAATAACACATCATGTTCAGGTAAATCTTCATTTAACGCACCCGCCACCGTAAATAAATCGTCGGTCACATAAAATTGTGTCAATTCAATGCCCGAATTTTCGAGCAAAAATTCAATCGGCGTGTTCGCCATCAAATCACCCGCACTCATTAATGCCAACACGCGCAAGGTTGGATTGTCTACAGACTGCGTGTAAGCACGTTGTATTTCAATTGCCTGTGCTTGAATTTGTAACGCAAGCTCACGATTTCCGCGCAATTGTAAAACCGTCGCTAAATCCATCAACGCATTTGCATCATCAAGATTTTCAGCTGTTTTATTGATTAACATTTGTCCAAGCGGCGAAATATCAACATTTGCATGCGCCAATCGCATCAGTTCAACTAAACCAATAAAAGGCGTTTTTGCTAATACATTTAAATCTAAAATTTGTTTCATAAAGTATTGTTCAAAGTTAAGGCGTTACCAAATTCCAAAGTGGTTGCCAGCAAAATATCAATATCATTTTTCGTCGTGCGGTGATTCACAATCGCAGCACGAATCGCGACATTGCCATTAAGCGTTGTTGAAGATGGCGCGACAATGCCCGATTCTTGTAATTGAATCACGATTTCATTATTCACACGATTTGCGTCCTCGCAACGGTAACGAAAACACACGATATTCAACGCAACAGGTGCAAGTAATTGTAATTCAGGTGTGGTTTCAATACGTTGTTTTAAAAGCTGCGCTAATTCACAAGTGTGTGCGACAACCTGCCCAAGTTTTTCGTTGCCATAAACGCTCAAGGTAAACCACGTTTTTAACGCTCGAAAACCGCGTGATAAATCCAATCCTAAATCACACGCCCACGGTGAGTTTGCCGACAAACCACGTTCTTGACGTTGTAAATATGCGGCGGGTGAAGCGAAGGTTTTTTGATGAATATCGCCATCTCGAACCAAGATAAAACCAGCGTCATAAGGCACTTGTCCCCATTTGTGAAAATCGAATGCAATCGAATCGGCAAGTTCAATTCCCGCCAAACGTGGCGCAATTTCGGGTGCAAGCATTGCCAATGCGCCAAATGCGCCGTCAATATGAAGCCAAACGTTTTCCTTACGACATATTGCAGCGATTTTTTGTAAATCGTCAATCGCACCCACATCAACAGTTCCAATGGTTGCCACGACTAGAAATGGCATTTTGCCCGCTTGTTTATCAGCAATAATCGCTTGTTCTAACGCAACAACATCTATTTCATAATTTGAATTAACAGCGATTTTTCGTAAAGCATTTATACCAATGCCTGAAATATCTAAGGCTTGCGGGACGCTAACGTGTGCGGCAGTTGAGGTGTAAGCGGTTAATTGTCCGTCCTGATTTTTTTTAGGCTTTGCACATAAACACCCAATCAAATTCGCCATCGAGGTTCCCGTGACAAACAAACCGCTCGCCGTGTCGGGGAAGCCAAATAAATCGCGTACCCAGCGCATCACTTGGCGTTCAATTTCAACAGGTGCTTGATTGCGTCCGCCTAAATTTGCATTCAAACCCGCTGCCAACATTTCAGCCAACATTCCAACTGGCGTACCACCACCATGAACCCAGCCCATAAAACGTGGATGTGCGTTGCCGACGGCGTAAGGCAAAATGTTTTGCATAAAATCGACGTGCGCTTCAGTTAAGGTTTTTTCAGTCAGCGGCGAACGTAAATGCGCTTGAACGTCAGCAGGCATGGGTTGCCAAACATCACGCGCATTTAAACCTTCCGTATAATCAAGCATATCATCAAGTATTTTGTGGGCTTGTTGCCGAAATGCTATCCAATCAGCAGGATCTAACGATTTACCAACGGTTTCAAACATCGTCGCGCCATGCTGAATAAGGATTTTTAGCAAGATTATTATTGTAATAACGCACGTCTTGCGTCACTTCTGCGCCAATCCAATCAGGTTTTTCAAACGCTTCATTTAGTGCATTTAGTTCGATTTCAGCAACAATCAAGCCCGCGTTTTCACCGTCGAATTCGTCGATTTCCCACAAATGATTTTCGTGTTTAACAAAGTGGCGTGTTTTTTCAATGACGGATTTTAAGCACAAATTTTCCAAAATTTCGTGCGCGTCAGCAAGTGGGATTTCGTATTCGTATTCCGAGCGTTGCGTACCAATGGTCGCGCTTTTGATATTGAGCCACGCTTGCTTGTCGCTTATACGAACACGAATGGAACTGGTCGCTTGTGAACTTAAATAACCTTGTTTGTAAATAACAGAGTGGCTAATAAATTCGCGCCAGCCATTACTTGCGAGTAAAAATTTGTGTTCGATTTCAATAGCCATTTTCAACCTTAGTGCGAATGACTACCGTCGCAATACGGTGCATTTTTTGTTTTACCACATGCACACAAATAAACAGTTTTGGTTTCTTCTGCGACGAATTTTAATGATCGTTTTTCGGTGTCAGCGGTTTTATGTGTGCCGTCACAAAGCGGCATTTCACCGCTTAATCCACAACTACACCAACCATAAGTTTTACCGTCTTCAATCTCAACAGCGATAGGTGCATTATATTTTTCAGTCATTTGATTTTTCTCAGCAAGAAATTAAAAGTTTGCGAATTATAAGGCAAATTTTGAATGAATTACTGAATTAGGCGTAAACAACTTGAACAAAATAAAAAAGTTCTTCGATTTAAGAATCGAGTTTCTCATTGTAATAAAGCTATCACAATATCAAAATGAACCACCTCAAAAATCAATCCTTCTCATCATTAAATAGCATTCATAACGAATAAAATTTAATGTAAATACTGCAATTATTGTTCTATAATTATGTTTTATTTGATAAATTTTAAACGACGGTATTTAAATTATGGCAGCTGTGATGGAAGAAAAAACGTTTCGAGGTTTGCGTGAAGTAGCATTATTAAGCGTAATTGCAGGAGCTTTATTTTTCCTCATTTCGCTTCTTACTTTCAATAACGACGATGCGGGCTGGACACACAGCGGCTCAGTGCAAACTATTTCTAATGCGTGCGGTATGTTTGGCGCATGGTTAGCAGATTTCATACTCAGTTTTTTTGGATTATGTGCTTATGTTTTTCCATTCATTCTAGTCTGGCAAGGCTATTTGACTTACAGCCAACGCCGCATTGAGCAATCACGCATTATGTTAACACTGCATTGGCTCGGTGCAATTACCACAATTATTTCTGCTGATGCGTTATTTAATTTTTATTTTTTACACACAAATCTTGAGTTACCGCGTAATGCGGGAGGCATTTTGGGGCAAGAAGTAGGAACTGCTTTAGCCGTTGCATTTGGCAATTCTGGTGCAACACTATTTTTGTTAGTCATTTTATTCGCGGGCTTACGATTAGTCACAGAAATTTCGTTGCTTTCTGCCCTCGATTTTATTGGTAAACATAGTTTTGCTATTGGCGGAACGTTTTATCGCGGCGTTTTGGAGATTTTACACAACAACGCACCGCAGCCACCGATTTTACAACTCGTTAATGAAACTGAAAAAAACGTAGCTCGTAAAAAAAATCCGCCAAAAGTTAAACCTATTGAAGAGTTTTTTGATGCCGAAGATGCCGATTTTGATGAATTATTAAATGAAATTGAAACTAACGAAGAAACCGAATCTGAAAAAAAAACAGTAAAAAAAGCAAAACCGAAATCTACATCAGAGCCATCAAACATAGTCGAAAAAACCGATAAACCAATAAAAACTCCCTTAAGTAAAAAGTTCGATAAATTAGTCGAAACGGTCAAACACGTTAAAGCCGAAGTTATTGAACACGCTGAAAAAGCGGTTGAAAAAGTTGCCGAAACAAAATCACCTAAAAAAGTCGTCGAAAAAAAACCAAAAGAAATCAAATATCCAAAGAAAAATAAACTGCCTACACTCGCATTACTCGACGAAATCGATACAAAAGTGATTGGTTATTCAGAAGACGATTTGGAAGATATGTCTCGCCTTGTGGAAGATATTTTGGCTGATTTTAATGTTGCGGTAACAGTCGTCGGATTTCATCCAGGTCCAGTGATTACACGCTTTGAATTACAACTCGCGGCTGGCGTAAAAGTTAGTCGAATTAGTAGTTTATCCAAAGATTTAGCGCGTTCTTTATCGGTCACAAGTGTGCGAATCGTCGAAATTATTCCAGGAAAACCTGTCGTTGGTTTAGAAATTCCAAACCGTGTGCGTGAAATGGTGACGTTACGCGAATTATTGAAATCGGCGGCATTTGAAAAGTCAAAATCAATGCTCACGCTTGCAATGGGGAAAGATATTGCGGGCATTCCGATTTGTGCGGATTTAGGAAAAATGCCGCACGCGCTGGTTGCGGGAACAACAGGTTCGGGTAAATCGGTTGCAATTAACACCATGATTTTGAGTTTGCTTTATAAGGCGACTCCCGAACAAGTGCGCTTAATTATGATTGATCCAAAAATGTTGGAATTATCCGTTTATGAAGGAATTCCGCATTTACTCACGCCAGTTGTTACTGACATGAAAGAAGCGAGTAACGCGCTGCGTTGGGCGGTTGGTGAAATGGAACGCCGTTATAAATTGATGTCGAAAATGGGTGTGCGAAATCTCGCGGGATTTAATCAAGTCATTGAAGATGCGGCTGAACGTGGTGAAACGATTCGGGATCCAATGTTCCAAATGATAAATCCACTTGAAGATGACGAAGATTTACCCACGCTCTCGACGTTGCCTAGCATTGTGATTGTGATTGACGAATTAGCTGACATGATGATGATTGTTGGCAAAAAAGTTGAAGAACTCATTGCCCGTTTAGCGCAAAAAGCGAGGGCGGCAGGTATTCATTTAATTTTGGCGACACAACGTCCATCGGTGGATGTTTTAACGGGTTTAATTAAAGCCAACGTACCGACGCGGATTTCGTTTCAAGTTTCATCACGGATTGATTCACGGACAATTTTAGATCAAGGTGGTGCAGAAACGCTTTTGGGAAATGGAGATATGTTGTTTTTACCGTCTGGCACAAGCATTCCAATTCGCGCTCATGGCGCATTTGTAGATGATCACGAAGTGCATCGCGTTGTCGAATTCTTAAAACAAACAGGTCCGACCAATTATTTAAAAGAAATCTTGCAAGAAAGTTCCGATTCAAGCGACAGTTTTGGTGGTGGGAATAGTTATGGTGGCGGGTCTGAATCAGATCCTCTTTATGATGATGCAGTGCGTTTTGTAACTGAATCACGCAAAGCCTCAATTTCAAGTGTACAGCGTCGTTTCAAAGTCGGTTATAACCGTGCTGCATCGATGATTGAAGAAATGGAAAATGCAGGCGTAGTGAGTGCAGCAGAAAATAATGGTACTCGAACAGTTTTGGCTCCACCTGGTGTGTAAAATTAGTCAAATCACACCTTTGACATTTTTAAAATTTCCACAAAATTAACGCTTGTGGCAAACTTTCGCTTAGTCCTTTGATGCCGTATTTGTTATAAAAATACTGATATTCAACGCCCACAAAAAGGTGATTACTATCGCCCCACAAATCACCAACATCTAAGCGTAATTGCGGTTGCGCTAGTATGCTGTAATGATAATTGCCCCCTTTTGAACCGATAAAATCGGTAAAACCTTCTAAGCTCCATTTTGTATCGGCGATTGAAAAAGGTAGTTTCCAAACGGGTGTAAATTGCCAAGATGAATTTTGCATAGTGACAGCGGGTTCGAGAATTTGATGACGGAGAACATCAACGGAGAAAAGTGTAAAGCCAGGTAAATTAAAATCGACGGTGAAACCATATAACGCAATGCGTGTACCGCTTTTTGGACTATCAAAATTTTCCCCAGTGTTCACACCAACCGTCGCGTTAATATCTTTAAAAATACTGAACGACAAATCTTTGCCAAGTATTTTTCCTGCACTGAAATAACTATACGCTTCGCCATAAACGTTGGCTTGTGAAGGTTGTCCATCTTCAGTAATAGACGTATCCATAAACATAAAGTTATGTCCATATTTCCAACCATCTGCGTGTGTAAAAGTGATAATGGATTGACTGATATTGCGAGGATTTGCGGGCATTCGATAACTGTCGCCGTGAAGATATTGAATTTCGGTATTCGTCCACTCAAAAAAATCAGCATTTGCTAACGATGAAAAACTTAATAAGCCGCATAAAAAAGCAAATCGAATTTGTTTGCGTGGAAAAATCATTGTGTTTTCAACCTTATTCAATTTGAGATATTCTCTTTTCATTTTAAATCATCAGCTTTAAAACTGAAATGCCCTAAAACATTAGTTTTAAGGCATTTTTTAAACACTCGATGGTGTCGCTATTTTTTTTGCGAGAGATTTTTAATTTTCATCTGGCGATTTCAATTCAGCGGACATTGCCCAAGGTGAAAATGGAAACGGTAAAGTTTCTGTACCAAAAACCAAAAATAACAAAAGATGATAATCGTAAACTGCCAAACCGCGACCAAAACTTAAAATATGAGTATTTTTTTCACCCGAAACTAAAACAAAAAACAATTGCAATAGAATCACTGCCCAAGCCAACCAGCGCACCATCGTAATGACTACAGCAAACAACAACATTAGAAAAATACGTTTCCAAATTTGTATTTGTGATAAATGGGTATTGAGTTGTTCTTCCATCGTTTTAGCCTCTGTTCATAATATCGCGTAAATCAAGCGCAGCAGCATTTGCACGCGCAATATAGTTAGCCATTGATAGCGAATAGTTGGCAAATAAACCATAACCACTGCCGTCTAAAACCATTGGACTAAGCGTTGGCGTTAAACTATTTTCAAGTTCACGAATCATGACATCGACGGTACGCATGGCGCGTTTATCAAGCAAAATATCGTGGAAGTCGTGTTTAATCGCTCGCAAAATATGCAACAACGCCCAACTCGCGCCACGCGCTTCATAAAATACATTATCGATTTCAAACCACGTTACTTTTGCTGCCACTTTACCGCTAGCTTCCTCAAGTTCTAAATTAGTCAAACCTGGTGCAAAGTTGCTACTGGAAGCGTTAGAACTTAGGCGTGTTGATAAATCACCCAACCGTTTAATAACAACCTCAGTGTATTGCCACAAGTTATCCGCCCGTGAATAAAATTGAGCTTTTTTACCTGCATTTGGGTCTTGCAAACGTGCCATGTATTTGTGCAATGCCTGAACACCTTTTTCATATTCCGCTTCGGTCGCTGGTAACGCCCATGAATTTGGTTCGTAATAGAAATAAGGTTCGGCAACCGCTAAATCTGGATCTTGTTCAGATTGAGATTGATCGCGGGCAAAATGGTTCCGTAATGCGGTAGTCGCGTCACGCAACATAACCAATGCGCCAAATTCCCAACTGGTAATGTTATCAAGCAACACGCCAGGTGGTGCCACGTCGTTAGTAATATAGCCCCCACTTTTATTCAGCAACGTATCAGCAATATGCGCTAATGTCGCAGTGTAAGTGTAGCCAAGTGGCAACTCCGCCGCTAAAACTTCATAACTTGGTGCTGTTGCTACTTCACCATGTCCCGCATCGGCATTTTCATCTTCAGGTGGAGTCGCTGGCGTAAGTCCAGCTTGAGAAATTGCCGATTCTAAAATGTTAAACTGCCCTGGTTCGCGTCCCCACCACTGACTTAATATAAACATAATTAAGGTGATGATTATTCCCAAAACGCCGAGTATCCACGCCGTTCCTTTTGATTTAATGTCTGATATTTTTTCGCTTGCCGCCATAATTTGAACCTTTTAAGGAAATAGATTTTGCGTTGATTGAGATTTAAAGTGTGGCGCATAGTAGCAGGTTTTGAGTGCTTTTTGCGCGGCTAAACGGGCTTTTTTTTTGCTCGCGGATGTGCGTTGTCGTAAACCTTCGCCAAATGTTCAAAATCTAAATGGGTATAAATTTGCGTGGTACTAATGTTGCTGTGTCCAAGTAATTCTTGAACGGCGCGTAAATCTTGACTAGATTGCAGTAAGTGACTGGCAAAAGAATGACGTAAAGCGTGTGGGTGAACGTGTTGAGCAATGCCTTTTTTAAGGCACCATTTTTCAAGTCGATATTGAACGCTGCGTTGGCAAAGTCGGTTGCCATTTTTGGATAAAAAAACGGCAAATTCTGTTTCATTTCGCGCCACGCGGTGTTTTAACCAATTTTGAATTGCCAAAATCGCTTTGCTGCCAATGGGTAAAATCCGTGCTTTGCCGCCTTTTCCCGACTGAACACGCAACGATTTATCACTCAAATCTAAATCTGCTAAATTTAAATCAACCAATTCACTCAAACGCAAACCTGACGAATAAAACAATTCAAACATCGCAACATCACGCACTTCTAAAACCGAATCTGTGCCAGCATCTAATAGCCCACAGACTTGATCCACATCTAAGGTTTTTGGTAATTTACGAATTGATTTAGGAGCTTTGACGTAATGCGCGGGATTCAGTGTCACCAAATTATTTTTCACTAAATAATGATAAAAAGAGCGTATTGCTGATAATTCACGTTGCAAACTTGCACTGCCCAAACCTTGTCGGTGACGATTTGCAACGTGTTGACGAATATGATTCGGCTGTAATTCTGACCAATGTTCAACATTTTGTTTTAAACAAAAATCTGTCAAGTGGCGCAAATCACGTTGGTAATTTGTCAGCGTATGAAGTGATACGCGCTTTTCAATTTCTAATTGCATAAAAAAATCGGCGAGGTGCTTTGCGGCAAGTGCTTTCATAATTAAGGATAGCGACTCAATCGATGCGTCCAAATATAATCCGCCGATTGGTAATATCCCATCACGTCATTAAGCAAGTCAGGTTGTGATTCGGGTTTCAATATCTGATGCTCGCCAAGCGGATCGTCAATCATATCGACTTTTTGTTGTGGCGATAAATACACTAATTTATTGTCTTTAAACAACCCCAATTT
>JBAXMT010000060.1:0-11809 GCA_037134135.1 Methylococcaceae bacterium
ATAGTGTGGCAGTTTGCCATGCGAAAGTAGAGAATTGCCAAGCTCTTATTTTTACGATCAAGCCCAAAATCTGATGATTTTGGGCTTTTTTGTTATTAACAATAATCGAAATTTGACGATTCAATCATGGACAATCAAGACTTCTTTTCTACACCGTCATTGCTTAGTAACATCAGTTCTCCATTTCTTTTAGGAATTGCGGTTGGCTATTTTGCAAAAAAAATGCTTCGCACTGCTTTATTTTTGGGTGGTGGAATGGTGGTCATATTATTTGTCGCAGAATATTACGGTGTAGTGCATATTACTGATACGCAACTTTTGCATGTGACAGATATTGCTGCCGAAGCAGCAAAAAATTCCAGTGATTTTCTACTTGATCGTTTGTCACTTTTTACCGTAAAAGGCATTAGTGCAACGGGTGGTTTTGTATTTGGTTTTAAAATGGGGTAAAAAATGCGACCCAAAGTTCAGTGACAATTAATATAATTTTTTAGAATGTGCAATACTGTATTTTTAATCGTGTTTTTATTTGGAGGTAATTTTTATGACAAAGATTGTTGAAATCAGAGCAAGAGAAATTTTAGATTCACGCGGTAATCCAACGATTGAAGCAGATGTGATTTTAGCTTCGGGCATAATTGGAAGTGCAATGGTTCCATCTGGAGCATCTACGGGAGAGCGTGAAGCGATTGAATTACGCGATGGTGATAAAGCACGTTATTTGGGCAAAGGTGTTTTGAATGCCGTGAAAAATGTACGAACTGAAATCCATGATGCAATTATTGGTATGGATACAAATGATCAAGCGGCTATCGACGAAAAAATGATTGCGCTGGATGGGACAGAAAGTAAAAGTCGTTTAGGTGCAAATGCGACCCTGGCTGTTTCAATGGCAGCGGCACGAGCGGCAGCAAATGCCAAAAAACAACCGCTTTACCGTTCATTAAATACATCGGGGGAATTCATTTTGCCAGTACCGATGATGAATATCATCAATGGTGGTTCGCACGCTGATAACAGCGTTGATTTACAAGAATTCATGATTTTACCTGTCGGCGCACCGAATTTCCGTGAAGCAATTCGTTATGGAGCAGAAGTTTTTCACAATTTGGCGAAAGTTTTAAAAAGCAAAGGCTTGGCAACAACCGTTGGCGATGAAGGAGGTTTTGCTCCCAATTTATCATCGAACGAAGAAGCAATCGAAGTCATTTTAGAAGCGATCAAACTGGCTGGTTATGAAGCAGGCAAAGATATTTATCTTGGTTTGGATGCTGCTGCTTCAGAATATTTCCACGATGGAATTTACGATTTAGCCTCTGAAAAGAAAACTTACAATTCAGCACAAATGGCAGATTTCTTTGTTGATTGGGTGAATCGTTATCCAATTATTAGTATTGAAGATGGTTTTGACGAAAACGATTGGGATGGTTGGAAATTGATGACCGAAAAATTGGGTGGCAAAATTCAATTGGTTGGTGATGATTTGTTTGTGACGAATCCCAAAATTCTGCAGCAAGGCATCGACAGAAATATCGCTAATTCAATTTTGATTAAAGTGAACCAAATCGGCACGCTAACGGAAACATTCGCAGCTGTCACAATGGCACACAAAGCAGGTTACACTGCTGTAATGTCACATCGTTCTGGTGAAACTGAAGACACTACCATTGCCGATTTGGCGGTAGCAACAGGAACAGGTCAAATCAAAACTGGTTCGTTAAGTCGTTCGGATCGTGTAGCGAAATATAATCGCCTCATGCGAATTGAAGAAGAACTCGGTGATTTAGCAAAATTCGCAGGTCGTAGCGCGTTCAAAATGCTTTAAAAATGGAGTGGCGTACAAACTGAAATTTGTACGCCAATTTTTATGAAAATTATCTTTCTTATCCTCATTGTTTTAATTGCACAATTGCAATATCGACTATGGTTTGGTGACGGCAGCATTTCCCAAATTGACATCTATCAAACTCGTTTAAACGATTTAAAAATTCAAGTTGAAGAAAAAAAACACCGTAACGATATGCTTTATGCTGAAGTTTTAGATTTACGCAAAGGGCAAGAAGCCGTCGAAGAACGCGCTCGTGACGAATTAGGCATGATTAAATCGGGTGAAACTTTCATTCAAGTTATCGAATAACAAATTAAAAATTAACATGACAAAACAACGTAAAGCGGTCGCCCTTATTTCAGGCGGATTAGATTCACTTCTTGCTGTCAAAATGATTCAAGAGCAGGGCATTTACGTCGAAGGCATTAACTTTTTCACGGGTTTTTGTGTTGAAGGTCACACGCACGCAATTCGTAATAATGATAAAGAAAAAGCAAAACGCAATAACGCGCTGTGGTCAGCGGAACAGCTCGGCATAAAACTTCATATTATTGACGTTATCGACGAATACAAAGACGTGCTGATTAACCCAAAACATGGTTATGGCACAAATATGAATCCATGTTTAGATTGCAAAATTTTTATGGTTCAAAAAGCAAAGCAATGGATTCAGGAAAACGGTTTTGATTTTATCATCACAGGCGAAGTCTTGGGGCAGCGTCCGATGTCACAAACGAAATCGAAATTTCCCATCGTTGCAAAACAATCGGGGGCTGATGATTTATTAGTCCGTCCGTTATGTGGCAGAAATTTAGAGCCGACTTTGCCAGAAATTGAAGGCTGGTTAGACCGTGAAAAATTGGGTAATTTGTCAGGGCGTTCACGCAAACCACAATTTGCAATGGCGAAAGAGTTTGGTTTTGAAGATTTCGCTCAACCTGCTGGCGGATGTTGTTTTTTGACGGACAAATTTTATTCGGCGAAATTGGTCGATTTGTGGCAGTCAAATGGGCATAAGGAATACGAATTCGACGATATTATGTTGCTTAAAGTTGGGCGACATATTCGTCCCGCCCCCCATTTTAAAATCATTATTGCGCGTGATGAAGGCGAAGGGCGTTTTATGCAGGGTTATCGCAAAGAATTCATTAGCATTAATCCCGATAGCCATCGAGGTTCACTTGCCTTAATTGATGGAACGCCAACTGCCGAAGATTTAGAATTAGTTGCCAGCATTGTGGCGCGTTACGGTCAAGGCAAAAATGAAGAAATCGTCACGATGACAATTGCTCAAAAAAATGGCGACAAACGCGATTTAAACGTTAAACCTTTTCACGATGACGCGCAATTAGCCGCGTGGCAAGTTTAACTTTTTTCAACTTTTAGATTTATCAAAATGCAAGAAATCAATCCTATAAAAAACAAACTTTCTGATTTAAAAAACCGCGTCGGTGAACTTCGGGGGTATCTTTGACTTTGAAACAAAAAACGAACGTTTAACCGAAGTTTTACGCGAATTAGAAGACCCCAAAATTTGGGAAAATCCCCAACTCGCACAAGAATTAGGCAAAGAACGTGGACAATTAGAACTCGTTGTAAATGGTTTGGTTGAACTCACACGCGGTTTAGACGATGCTGAAGAATTGCTCGAAATGGCTGTTGAAGAAGGCGATTCGGACACCGTTGATATTGTTGCAAACGACGTTGAAGGTTTTGAAAAACACGTTGCCGATTTAGAATTCCGTCGTATGTTCTCTGGCAAAATGGACGCGAATAATGCCTTTTTGGATATTCAATCAGGTTCGGGTGGCACAGAAGCACAAGATTGGGCTTCGATTATTGAACGTATGTTCTTACGTTGGGGCGAACGCAAAGGTTTTAAAACTGAACTCATCGAAGAATCACAAGGCGACGTGGCAGGTATTAAAAGTGCGACGATTCGTTTTGAAGGTGAATATGCGTTTGGTTGGTTGCGAACCGAAACGGGTGTGCATCGTTTGGTTCGTAAATCACCGTTTGATTCAGGTAATCGCCGACACACGTCTTTTGCATCAGTGTTTGTTTCGCCTGAAATTGATGACGATATTGAAATTGAAATCAATCCTGCGGATATTCGCACTGACGTTTATCGTGCAAGTGGCGCAGGTGGTCAGCATATCAACAAAACCGAATCCGCTGTCCGTTTAACCCATGCACCGTCGGGAATTGTCGTGCAATGTCAAAATGACCGTTCACAACATAAAAACCGCGATACCGCGATGAAGCAGTTGAAAGCGAAATTGTACGAACTCGAAATGCGGAAACGTAACGAAGGTCAGCAACTCATCGAAGACAGCAAATCGGATATTGGTTGGGGCAGTCAAATTCGTTCGTATGTTTTGGATCAATCGCGGATTAAAGATTTACGGACGGGCGTGGAAGTTGGCAACACACAAGGCGTTTTAGATGGTGATTTAGATATTTTTATCGAAGCCAGTTTGAAAAGTGGTTTGTGATGTGTGAAAACTTAACCATTCCTGAATGGGCTTTCGCTTACGATTCACCAGCAGGGCAGGGCGATATTCGCACACTTCCCGAAGATTTTATTGTCGAAGAAACCTTGGCATTTGAACCGTCAGGCAGTGGCGAGCATACCTTTTTGCAAATTCAAAAAACAGGCGAAAATACCGAATATGTGGCGCGACAATTAGCGCGATTTGCGAATGTTCGTCAGCGTGATATTGGTTTTGCGGGTATGAAAGACCGCCATGCAATTACCACGCAATGGTTTAGCGTGTGGTTGCCAAAAGGTGATGAACCGAACTGGGAAAGTTTTGAAACGGATGGTTTTAAAATTTTGTCTGTCACGCGCCATGCTCGAAAACTAAAACGTGGCGCGTTGGCAAATAACCGTTTTGAGTTGACGATTCGGCAATGGCAAGGCGACAAAACCAAAACGATTGAACAATTAACCGTGATAAAAAATCATGGTGTGCCAAATTATTACGGTTCACAGCGTTTTGGCAATGGTGGTCAAAATGTGGTCAAAGCGTTAGCGATGTTTCAAGGTGCAAAAGTCGGACGTGAACAACGTAGTTTGTATTTGTCAGCAACACGGTCGTTTTTATTTAATCACATTTTGTCGGCGCGAATTGAACACGAAAGTTGGGCAAACGGTTTGAACGGCGACGTGGTGATGATTGACGGTTCACATAGTTGTTTTGCGTGTGAAACGATTGATGACGATATTCACGCTCGACTAACACAAAATGCTTTACATCCAACAGGCGCATTATTTGGCAAAGGTGAATCGCGTTTAACGGGTGAAGCGTTGGTTTTAGAACAAAACGAACTTGAGCTTTTTCCCGAATTAACAAAAGGTTTAATTGCTTTTGGACTTGAAAATGATCGACGGGCGTTGCGGGTAAATGTTGCAAATTTAACGTGGGAATTCGACGACACTATTCTCAAATTAAAATTCAATTTACCCGCTGGAAGTTATGCCACAGCCGTTTTGCGCGAAATAATTACCGATTAACACAATTTACTCAATACTTCCTGAGCAATCTTTTGGCGGCATAATTGTTCTTTGATTTTACATTTTTCTAGTATTTCTGCTGCCAATGATTCTGCAAATTCTGAATCACTCATTTCTGAATAATCTAATTTTTTTTCTTCCGAATTATGCACTGCGGTTAAATTAAAATAAGTTGGTGAAACTTTTTCTTCTTCTAAATGACTGATTTTTTCAAAGTTGAGTGAATTGTTAATCGGTTTAAACTCTTTTGTTTCGGGTATTTCAACCGCTTTTGTCTCTAGCGACTTTGTAAACTCGCTAAAATCTAAATCCATTTCAGCTGATTTTTCGACAGGCATTTCAAATGTTAACACTTCGGGTTCTGTTACTTTTTCGATTGAAAAATGACTAAAATCTAAATCCATTTCAGCTGATTTTTCGACAGGCATTTCAAATGTTGACGCTTCGGGTTCTGTTACTTTATCGATTGAAAAATGACTAAAATCTAAATCCATTTCAGCTGATTTTTCGACAGGTATTTCAAATGCTAATGCTTCGGGTTCTGTTACTTTATCGATTGAAAAATGACTAAAATCTAAATCCATTTCAGCTGATTTTTCAACAGGCATTTCAAATGTTGACGCTTCGGGTTCTGCTGTTTCATCGATTGAAAAACCACTAAAATCTAAATCAAAAGTTAGCTCTTTCTGTTCAGTTTCTAATAATTCGCTATTTAAAAAATCTTCAGTGGTTGATTCGCCAAAAATAATTTCTTTATCGTCTGGATTATCGAAATTCATCATGTCAAAATCAACACTATCCATTGAAAACATTTTATCAATCGACGCATCTGAAATAGCAGGCGAATTGAAAACTAAGGCTTCAGGATAAAAATCTGACGCGAGATTAGAAACTTGAGTCCAAAATTCAGGTAAATCTTTTTTGCCTAATTCAGCTAATTCAAATACAAAATTTTTAAATTCAATTTTGTTTTTTTCAGTCACATAAAGTTTCAATAATCGAAGGGCGTAATTGTGCGCGTCAGGTTGTTTGATAAATTCGTCATGTAATAATTTTTGGGCAAGCTCATGATTACCATACGAACAATAAACATCAGCTTTGTACAATATATCGTCATCACTTTGTTTATCGGCGGCGGTATTATTTGTAAAATCATTTAATCCAAATGATAGTTCTTCAAAATCAGTCGGGTACGAATCAAATTCATCATCAAACATTTTATCTAAAGAATTAGCTGTTTTTTGTTCGTTATTGTCATTCATGGTTTCGTTAACGTCACTTTCTGGAGTTTCAGGGAGAATTTCGGAGTTAGCATTTTTTGCTTTATTTCGTGTCCGTATTTGTAGCCAACCAAGAATACCTAATAACAATGAACCCGCGCCGCCTACAACGTAATAATACATATCAGTTGGAATTCCAAAATAATTTTCGGGTGTAGTGGGTGTTGTTGATGGAACTGTAGGGGCAACAATCGGTGCGGGTTGTGGTGCAACTTTTGGTGTTTCGATTGGTAGCGACTGAGGTAACACAGCAACAGTTTCTTCAGGTACGGTTGTTGATATTGCGATTGGTGAAGTTGGCGCAGTAATTTCGGGAGTTGCAGGACTAGAAACAACAGGCAAAATCACCGCAGGATTTTCTGTTACTTTTGGCGTTTTTAATGCCACCATTTCAGCATCTTTTTCAACAATGGTTTTTTGCATGACAGATACTTGTTTTTCTAATTCAACAACTTTTTGTTTGGTTGCATCAGATTCAATCGATGCTTTATTTGCGGTGATAACAGCCGCTTTTTGTGTGTGCTTAACCGTCTGAATATGACTCGATTTAGCTTTCGATTTTTTAGGTTTAACGTTTGAAAATTCAGCTGGAATTTTTAATATTTTTCCTGCAATTAAAGCGTGAGATTCGTTAGTGTAAAACGCATCAGGATTCGCGATATAAATTGCAGCCAACATTCTGTTAACGGATATATTATTTTGTTCGTTAAATTGTGCCGCAATACTCCACAAAGTTTCATTTTCGCGAACGGGTCCATAAGTTCTTTCGTCAGAAGATGAATAAGGTGTTGGTGCAGAAATAAATCGTTGTGCTAAATCCGATTTTTTTGGTGTAGATTCTGGCAAAAGTTGCGTAGATTGATACGCCGATGGTGGATCAACCAATACTGTAAATTCACGATATAACGTGCCTTTTGAACTTTTAATTTCAAGCAAAAAATCTAAAAATGGTTCTTTTAATACTTCAGTAGAACTCAGTTTTATGGCAGTTTTGCCATTTGCTGTTGTGGTTGTAAATTTTATTTTAGATAAAAATACCGTCCAAGGAATTCCTGCTTCATCGAATTTTGAATTAGATGCTAAACCGATTTGAAGGTCATTACTTTTTTCCCCTTCAGATAAAATTAAAGAAATCTCAGCTTGTAAATTTTGATTAAGTGCAGATTGCAAGTGCATTTCGCCAATACCTAGCGCGGAACTGCTGGGTGAACTGGCTAAAAAAGCAGTTGCGGCTAATGCTGTAGTCAAATAACGGACATTACTTTTTTTCATAATTGGATGCAGGATATTTTTTACCGTGAACAGAATCGGACGAAGAAGCCCTCGAATATGATTATGTACCAGCAAAATAAAAGCCAATAAATAACAACGCAATTATTTCAATAAGTTAAAAAATATACGCCAAGAATATGGCGAATCTTTGTTATCGGCTGCTCATAGTAAATAATAAATTATTCGTTGTATTTATTTACACGAAAAAAGCGCAAATTGGCGGTTAATGCTAAAATCACACATATAATTTTTACGCGCCCAATGAGTTTATTTCATGTTGTTACGACCCGCTTTACCTCACTACTTTTTTTGTGTGTATTTACTGTTTCAAAACGTGGCTTTTGCTGATGATTATTCAACATCATTGATTACTTCGCCGACAACCGTAAACCAAGAAATCATCTCGATTTTAAACACGAAACAAAATTCATTGCTGACTCGTGCCGATTTTGAATATCGAGCCGAAGATGTAGATTTACTTTATAAAACGACCAATTACACGCCGCTTTGGTTGGGAAATCCACAAAATGTAGCTGATGTTCTTGCTCTACTTTCAAATGCAGCCGCTGAAGGTTTGAAAACAGACGATTATTCAGTGATGGCATTACAGCAAAAATTGCCATTTATTCAAATGTTAAAACCCGAATCGACAGCAGATTTAGCTTTGTATGACACTGCATTGACTGTTTCTTTAGTGCGTTTTTTACATGATATTCATTATGGACGCATTAATCCGCATAGCGTTGGATTTAATATCAAGTTACGCTCACAAAAAAATATCGATTTCCCAAAAGTCATTAAAGCTGCGTTGGATGAAGGTAAAATTGCACAATTAGCACAAATGGCAGAACCTAATTTGCAACAATATCGGCAGTTGCGTTCTGCATTAGCGACGTATCGGGAACCTTTGGTTGCCTTACCATCGACGGATGAAAAGCCTCATAAAAAAGGGAAAGTTAAAAAAATTATTCACCCAATAGAGCGAATTATTAAAATTGAATTAGCAATGGAGCGTTTGCGTTGGTTGCCTGAAATGACAACGGGGCAATCAATTATCGTAAACATTCCCGCGTTTCAGTTATGGGGAATTGATTCGGCTAATCAAGAAAATACGCAGCCTTTAAATTTGAACGTAGTCGTCGGTAAAGCCTTTAAAACGCAAACACCGATTATTATGGCAGACATGAATTCCGTAGAATTTATGCCTTATTGGAATGTGCCACCCAGTATTTTGAAAAAAGAAATTATGCCGAAACTTGCCCATAATCCAGGTTATTTATCGGGACAAAATATGGAAATTATTTCACTGAAAAATGGAGGTATGCGCGTTCGGCAACGTCCTGGTGGTAGAAATGCGTTGGGTAGAATTAAATTCATTTTCCCTAATAGCGAAGGCGTTTATTTACACGATACACCGTCGAAAGCATTATTCAGTCGTCCGCGTCGTGATTTTAGTCATGGGTGTGTGCGTGTTCAAAATCCGAGTGAATTAGCGAAATTTGTATTGAGAAATCAAGATGGCTGGACACAAGATCGGATTGCTTCAACGCTTTCAAATAGTACGCATCATCAAGTTAATTTGAAAACAACAATTCCTGTTTTGTTTTTTTATACCACCGCGTTTTATGAACAAAGCGATAAATTAACATTTTACAGCGACATTTATGGACACGATGCCACGTTGTTAGCGGCATTGGCAAAAGTTCACGATGTGCCAGACTCGTCGTTTATTACTACTGAGCCTTTGCACACACCCATATTTGAACCCGATGACAGCCAGCTGTTTTCAGAGCAGCCGCCAACTCATGAACCGTTGATCCCGTAGTCATAACATCATCAACGATAGCAACGTGTTGCGCGTGAAATTTGGGGGACACCGAAAACGCATTTTTCATATTTTCGTTACGTTGTTCACCACTCAAGCCGACTTGATGCGAGGTGTCACGATGTCGTTGGCAACTATTTAAATCTAACGGTACAGACAAATTTTTAGCAAGCACGCGAGCAATTTCAATGGATTGATTAAAGCCGCGTTCACGATAACGATTTTTGTGCAACGGAACGGGAATAATGCAATCGGGAAATTCCGCCGTTTGTTTTAAATAATCCGCCAGCAAACTACCAAGTAATCGCGCACTTGGATAATGGCTGTGAAATTTGAGTTGAATAATCAAATATCGAATGATGCGATGATGCACAAACGGCGCAAGTGTTTCATCGAATGCAGGTGGATTTTCGACACAATTCGGACAAATGGCAATTTGTGAATGTGGCGCGTCAAAATCGCTCGCGCAACGATAGCAACGGGGTGTATTTTTGGGCAATTCTAAATAACACGCAGCACACAAATCTCGATGCTCAACGCCTTTGTCACCGCACAAAATACAACGTGATGGCAACAAATAAGACAGATAGTTTTGTAAAATTTTAATCATATTTTTAGGAGTTTTTGTAAATGACCAATTTAGTAATTCGCCACGATTGGCAAGCTGCCGAAGTTTTAGATTTATATGCGTTACCGTTTAACGATTTGTTATTTAAAGCGCAAACCATTCACCGCGAAAATTTTAATCCGAATGAAGTGCAAATCAGTAGTTTATTAAGTATTAAAACAGGTTCATGTTCAGAAGATTGTGGCTATTGCCCACAAAGTGCGCGTTATGAATCGGGCTTGAAATCTGAACCGTTAATGCCAATTGACGAAGTTTTAGAAGCCGCGCAACAAGCAAAATCACAAGGTGCAACTCGTTTTTGCATGGGCGCGGCGTGGCGAAAACCGAAAGATTCCGATATTGAGCGTGTTGTTGAAATGGTGCAAGGCGTAAAAGCATTGGGAATGGAAACTTGCGTCACGTTGGGAATGTTGACCGATGACCAAACGGCGCGTTTAAAAGAAGGTGGTTTGGATTATTACAATCACAATTTGGACACGTCAGAAGATTATTATTCGGAAGTCATTACGACGCGCACTTATCAAGACCGTTTAGACACGTTGGAACGGGTGCGTTTGTCAGGTATTAACGTTTGTTGCGGTGGGATTGTCGGCATGGGCGAAAGTGATTTAGACCGTGCAAATTTGTTAATTCAATTAGCGAATTTGCCGCAACATCCCGAAAGTGTACCAGTCAATATGTTAGTGCAAGTCGAAGGTACGCCGCTGATGGGAACCGAACAACTTGATCCATTGATGTTTGTTCGCACAATTGCAGTGGCGAAAATTATGATGCCAAAATCGCGTGTACGTTTGTCAGCGGGACGAAATGAAATGAGTGACGAAATGCAGGCGTTATGCTTCTTTGCGGGGGCGAATTCGATTTTTTATGGCGACAAATTACTCACCACCGATAACCCAATGACGAATCATGATTTGAGATTATTTGATCGATTAGGTTTGAAATCGGCAGGTTCGAGTTATGCGTAAACAAGTGAGTTCGTTAGCATGATTACGATGGATAATGTCAAACAGAAGATTTTTAATCGGATTACTGGCATAGCCGCTTGAATTTGGGTAGTCCCTGCAAACCAGTGCAGGTAATAAAATCAATAAGATATAAAAATAAAAATGGTGGTGACATTTTTTAAAGCCCTTAGAAATCAAGGTTCTTTAAAGTTCTGAATTGTCGTTTTTGCGTAAAATTAACCCACCTGCATTGGTTTGTGGGGACTATCTGAATTTGCTACCCGTTGCACTTATGACTTGAATCTGCACTGTAAAACTAAAGGTAAAAAATGACAACACCGACGACAGCAAACTCAAATTTAACTCAAGCTAAAAGAGCTAAAAATATGATGAAATACAACAACATCCGAGAAGAAGAACTTAAAAACAAAATTGCTCAAGATTATTTCGAGTTTTTCGATTGCACCAAAATTATCGGTAATGTCGATTTTTGCGTAACGATACGCGAAGAC
>JBAXMT010000061.1:0-11687 GCA_037134135.1 Methylococcaceae bacterium
AGTAATATGAGCATTTTACGGTGAGTTTTAATTTTTAGCCTATAATTCAAACCTTTTTTAATTTGCAGAGTTTTATGGATTTTCAATTACTTTCTACCGATGGACACGCACGACGCGGACGTTTAACGTTTGAACGCGGCGTTGTTGAAACACCGATTTTTATGCCAGTCGGCACTTATGGCGCAGTGAAATCGCTTACTTCCGAAGATTTATTGGGCATTGGCGCACAAATTATTTTGGGGAATACCTTCCACTTAATGCTTCGCCCAACGACAAAAGTCATTCAAGCGCACGGCGATTTACATGATTTTATGAATTGGCAAAAACCAATTTTAACAGATTCGGGCGGCTTTCAAGTATTCAGTTTGGGCGCGTTACGCAAAATCAAAGAAGAAGGCGTAACGTTCAAATCACCCATTAACGGTAGCAAAATTTTCATGTCACCTGAAAGTTCTATGCAAGTGCAACGCGAATTAGGGTCAGATATTGTGATGATTTTTGACGAATGCACGCCTTATCCTGCAACAATTCAAGAAGCAGCAGATTCAATGCGTTTATCGTTGCGTTGGGCGCAACGTAGCAAAGACGCACACGCCGATAATCCATCAGCATTATTTGGAATTGTACAAGGCGGAATGTATGAACATTTGCGCGAAGAATCAATTGCAGGATTGTTGGATATTGGTTTTGATGGTTACGCGATTGGTGGCTTATCTGTTGGTGAACCAAAAGATGAAATGATGGCGACACTTGACACGATTCATCAAAAAATGCCAACCGATAAACCGCGTTATTTGATGGGTGTGGGAACACCCGAAGATTTGGTTGAAGCGGTTTGTCGTGGTATTGATATGTTTGATTGTGTGATGCCGACGCGAAATGCACGAAATGGACATTTATTTACAACCTTTGGCGTGGTGAAGATTCGCAACGCGCAATATGAATTCGATACGAAACCAATTGATGAAAACTGTAGTTGTTACACTTGCCAAAACTATTCACGCTCATATTTACGGCATTTAGATAAGTGTAAAGAAATGCTTGGTTCACGTTTAAATACGATTCACAATTTGCATTATTATTTAAACTTGATGCAAGGTTTGCGCGATGCAATTGAGCGTAAAGAATTGGATTTATTTGTGAAAGAATTTTATGCGAAACGCATGGTTTAAATCATGACCGAAAAACACACACTCAACGCGCGTCGTTTACTTTGTCCAATGCCCGTCATTCGCACACAAGATGCCGTTAAAAAATTAGCAGTCGGTGAAATTTTAGAAATCATCGGCACGGATTCTGGCATTCTTCAAGATATTCCCGCTTGGTGTCGTATCAACGGGCATAGCGTTTTGGACGCATTCACCGACGATTTTGAATATCACATTATTTTGCAAGTTGGCGAATAATAAACACTCAACTTTTAACTTAACCCATTTTTAATTTATGTCTAAAAATATCCGTATTGAACGTAAAAGTGGCGTGGCTTTAGAACGTCACATTTCAGATTTAGCAAGACTTCGTATTGAAGTTTTTCGTGATTTTCCGTATTTGTACGACGGTGATTTTGAGTACGAAAAAAAATATCTGCAAACCTATCTTGATTGTCCAGAAAGTGTGATTGTTTTGGCATTTGACGGGGATGAAGTGGTTGGTGCATCAACCGCGATGCCAATGAAACATGAAACTGCCGAAATTCAAAAGCCATTTCTCGAAAATGGCTACAACCTTGACGAAGTTTTTTATTGCAGTGAATCGGTGTTGAATAAAAATTATCGTGGTTTAGGCATTGGCGTAAAATTTTTTGATGAACGCGAAGCCCACGCCGCTGAATTAGGTGGATTTAAACACATTACTTTTTGCTGTGTTCAACGTCCTGAAAATCATCCGCGTCGTCCCGCCGATTACGTTCCGCTTGATGCGTTTTGGACTAAACGTGGTTACGTTAAACATGCTGAATTACACACTGAATACGTTTGGAAAGATTTAGACGATACAGACGAAACCGCAAAACCAATGACTTTTTGGCTCAAACATGACTGTTAAAATTGCAACCGCTCAATATGACATTTCCTTTTTAGAAACGTGGGAAAATTACCAACAAAAAACGGAACGTTGGGTTAAACAAGCCATCGAACAAGAGGCGAAAATTCTACTTTTTCCCGAATACAACACAATGGAACTTGCTTCATTGTTTCCAGAAGTTATTTATTCATCGTTGAATGACCAGCTGATTGCGTTGCAAACGCTTCATGACGCATATTTGAATTTGTTTCACGGTTTGGCGCGGGAATATCAATGTTACATTCAAGCGGGAAGTTTTCCTGTTCAAATTTCTGAAGGCATTTATCACAATCGCGCTTACTTGTTTATGCCAAATGGTGAGCATGATTTTCAAGATAAAATCATGATGACGCGCTTTGAAAATGAACATTGGTTAATCAGTGCAGGCAACCAATTAAAAACATTCGCCACAGAATATGGTTGTATCGCCATTAACATTTGTTACGACAGTGAATTTCCATTGTTAGCACGACAACAAGTGGAAGCTGGCGCAAATCTGATTCTTGTGCCGAGTTGCACCGACACCGTTGCAGGTTTTCATCGAGTGAAAATTGGTTGCCAAGCCAGAGCGTTGGAAAATCAATGTTATGTCGCGCAAGCGTGTTTAGTTGGAAATGCTGCATGGTCGACAGCGGTTGATGTCAATGTCGGAGCGGCGGGAATTTATACGCCTGTCGATTATGGATTTCCTGATAATGGTGTTTTGGCGAGCGGTGAATTTAACGTGCCGCAATGGGTTTATGCCACGATTGATTTGCATAATTGTGAAAAGATACGCGCCAGAGGGCAAGTCTTTAATTACAGGGATTGGTCGTTGCAAAAAAATGCGGTTTTACGGTAAGTAAGTGAAACGGAGGTGTTTCAACTCTGTGGATGTGAGCTAAAGAAGACCACATTCATATCGATTGATAAATAATTCCCAATTGTCGGTGTAAAGACGTTTAATCGCCCCCCTTTTTTTGTTCCGTGTATTATTAAGTTTCCGTTACTTAATTTTAGGAAGTTGCTATGAGTGAACAAGCTAATTACATTCGCTGGTTTAATGAATTAACGATTGATGATGTGCCGTTGGTCGGCGGAAAAAATGCTTCGTTGGGCGAAATGTACCGTGAACTCGGTTCACAAGGTGTGCAAGTTCCCAACGGTTTTGCGATTACGGCAGAAGCGTATCGTTATATTTTGGACGAATCCAACAGTTGGACAGCTTTACATGAAGCGTTAGATGATTTGAATCCAGAAGACGTTGCTGATTTAGCGAAACGCGCTCGAAAAGCGCGTGAAATTATTTATGCCGCGCCATTACCCAAAGATCTACAACAACAAATTCTCACCGCATTCAAACAATTACAAACACAATACGGCGAAGAATTAAGCGTTGCTGTTCGCAGTTCAGCTACCGCCGAAGATTTACCAACCGCAAGTTTCGCGGGACAACAAGACACTTATTTGAATATCCGTGGTGAATCTGAATTGCTTGAATCTTGCAAACGCTGTTTTGCGAGTTTATTTACCGATCGCGCCATTCATTACCGTGTTGATCAAGGTTTTGACCATTTCAAACTCGCGCTTTCTATCGGTATCATGAAAATGGTGCGTTCTGATTTATCGGCAAGTGGCGTGATGTTTTCGTTAGACACTGAATCAGGTTTTAGCGATGTCGTTTTCATTACGGGTGCTTATGGTTTGGGCGAAAATGTCGTCCAAGGTGCAGTTGATCCTGATGAATTTTACGTTCACAAACCAACTTTCAATCAGGGACATCGTGCTGTTTTACGTCGAACATTAGGCGCGAAAAAAATCAAAATGATTTACAGCGACAAAGGCACACGCGAATCAGTACACAATATCGTCACCTCGAATGAAGAACGAAATCGGTTTTGTATCACTGATGCTGACGTGTTGACGCTTGCCGATTATGCGATAAAAATCGAAAATCATTACAGTGCCAAAGCGGGTCACGCGAAACCAATGGATATGGAATGGGCGAAAGACGGACTTGATGGCGTGTTGTATATTGTTCAAGCACGACCCGAAACTGTCGTTTCACAATTAAGCGGCATGATGTTGGAGCAATATACACTCAGAGAAGGTGCAGCACCGATTATTACAGGGCATTCAGTTGGCAGCAAAATTGCCACAGGTAATGCGCGAATTATTGAAAATGCTCAACAACTTGGTGATTTCAAAGCGGGTGACATTTTAGTTGCCGACATGACCACGCCAGATTGGGAACCCGTAATGAAAATCGCCTCGGCGATTGTGACGAATCGTGGCGGACGAACCTGTCATGCGGCAATTATTTCGCGTGAATTAGGTGTTCCCGCTGTTGTCGGCTGTGAAAATGCAACCACAATGATTAAAAATAATGCACTGGTGACTGTTTCGTGTGCAGAAGGTGATGTTGGTAAAGTTTATGAAGGCAAGTTAGCGTTTGACGTGACGCGCACCGATTTGGCTGGCATGAAACGTCCTAAAACTAAAATCATGCTCAACATTGCCAACCCAGAAATTGCATTTAAAACGAGCTTTTTACCCAATGACGGCGTGGGTTTAATGCGGATGGAATTCATCATTACCGAATACATCAAAGCGCATCCGATGGCATTGATTCATCCTGAGCGAGTGCAAGATGCTAAAGAACGTGAACAACTCGCGCAACTGTCGGCAAATTATGCGACACCGCAAGAATTTTTTATCAGCAAATTAGCGGAAGGTGTTGGCACAATTGGCGCGGCGTTTTATCCAAAACCTGTTGTGGTGCGAATGTCGGATTTTAAAACCAACGAATACGCCACATTATTGGGCGGACAGTGGTTTGAATTCGACGAAGAAAATCCAATGATTGGTTTCCGTGGTGCGTCACGTTATACCCATCCCGCTTATGCTGAAGGTTTTGCGTTGGAATGTGCCGCTATGAAAAGAATCCGTGACGATATGGGTTTAACGAACGTAATTTTGATGATTCCGTTTTGTCGTCGTGTGCAAGAAGCCAAAAAAGTGTTGGATTACATGGAACAGCTTGGTTTGAAACGTGGCGAAAATGGTTTGGAAGTTTATGTCATGTGCGAAATTCCAAATAACGTGATTTCGATTGATGCGTTTTCGGAACAGTTTGACGGTTTCTCAATTGGCTCGAATGATTTAACGCAACTCACGTTAGGTGTTGACCGTGATTCAGCGATTTTGGCAGAAGATTTCGATGAACGTGATGACGGCGTAAAAGAGATGATTCGGCTTGCGGTGGCGGGTTCAAAACGTAATCACAGACATTGTGGATTGTGCGGACAAGCTCCGTCGGATTATCCAGAAATGGCAGAGTTTTTAGTGGAAATCGGTATTGATTCAATGAGTTTGAATCCCGACACTGTGCTAAAAACAACACAATTAGTGTTAGCAACTGAAGCAAAAATGGGAGGTGTTTCAACTCTGTGATGACACCAAAACGTATCTGTAGAATATCCTCCTTTTGAGTTGATACGTTATGAGCAAATTTTTTCACGGTAACAAAGTCTGTTTGGCTAAATTGATTTTTGTTGCAAGATAATTTGAACCGCCGCGATCGGGATGGACTTTTTGCATCAATTTACGATGTGCAGTCACGATGTCCAATTCGGTTGCGGCGGACGTTAATCCTAAAATTTCCAACGCTTCGGCACGGGACATTTTGCCTGAATGATTAGGCTTTGATTGCCCCGATTCTTGTTGAGCGTTTGAGCTTTTCCATTGAAACCACAAGCGGCGAATTTGTAACCAATGCGGCAAAAGTTGTAACGCTGATGGTAATAATCGGAATAAAAATGTCACGGTCATAATCACAAAGGCAAAAAAAACATTCAATCGTCCCGTGGCTAATAAATAGCTCAAAATCATGCCAATAAAACTGATGATTAACACCTTGCCGTACTTTTTCAAAATTGCAGGCGGTTTTTTGAGTAAAAATTGAACCGTTAAAAAAGCGACCACGAATAAAATGACCTGAAACACAAATAACCTCTTTAAGTTTTACTAACGATTTTCTATTTTACTTCTTGATTCATGACACGCCTACATTCAAAGATTCCACTTTTAGGTTTTGCAGCCGCCAGCGGCACAGGCAAAACCACATTATTGACACAACTTTTACCGTTGCTGAATCAAGCGGGATTGCGCGTCGGCTTAATTAAACACAGTCACCACGATTTTGAAATTGACCACGTTGGCAAAGACAGTTTTCGATTACGACAAGCGGGCGCAACGCCTGTCGTTTTGGTATCACAATATCGTCGTGCGATGATTGAAGAATTTTCAAATCCAACCGAACCTAAACTTATTGACCAAATTGCTTTGTTTAATCCTTCTGATATTGATTTGATTTTGGTTGAAGGTTTTCGGAATGAAGCGTTTGCGAAAATTGAATTGCATCGTGCAGATTTACAAAAACCGCTTTTATGTTTGAATGATGTTCACGTTATAGCCGTTGCAACGGATACGTTTTTAACCACCGATTTGCCACAATTAAATTTGAATCAACCCGCTGACATCGCGGATTTTATTTTGCACACTTTTTTAAAATTATGACTCTTGAATCTTGCGTTATCACTGAAAAAAAACCATTACTCACCGTTGAAGAAGCTCAACAACGTATCCATGACGCAATTTTACCGCTGACAGAAAATGTTTGTGTTCCGTTAAAACAAGCCTTCGGGCGCGTGTTAGCAGAAACCGTTTTTGCAGCGATTGATTTACCTTCAGCTCGAAATTCAGCGATGGACGGTTATGCGTTCGCCAGCGAAAATTTTTCGACAACATTAACAAATGTCGGTATTTCATGGGCGGGAAAACCGTTTGAAGGTGAATTGAAAAATGGCGAATGTGTGCGAATTTTTACAGGCGCAGTTTTGCCCGAAAATGCAGATTCTGTGGTGATGCAAGAACACGTCACCGTTGAAGACTCACAAATTCATTTTCCTGATGATGTAAAATTGAAAAAAAATGTCCGTGAAATTGGCGAAGATGTGCGCGTCGGGGACGTACTTTGTCACGCGGGAAAAACAATCACGGCTTTCGATTTAGGTTTATTATCCGCATCGGGGGTCGAAAGCGTGTCGGTTGTTCGCCCGTTGAAAATTGTTTATTTTTCCACTGGCGACGAACTTATGCCATTAGGTGAACCGTTAACACGCGGCAAAATTTACGACAGCAACCGTTACAGCTTGCACGGTTTATTGCAAAATTCATGTTATGACGTGACGGATGGCGGTGTTATTCCAGATGATAAAGCCGAATTGAAACGCACGTTAACACAAGCCGCAAATGACTTTGACGTGATTATTACCACAGGTGGCGCGTCTGTGGGTGATGCGGATTTTGTGAAAGAAGTGCTGGCAGAATGCGGTGATGTGAATTTTTGGAAAATCGCCATAAAACCAGGGAAGCCACTCGCGTTTGGTAAAATTGGCGCGTGTTATTTTTTTGGATTACCAGGTAATCCCATCGCCGTCACAACCACCTTTGATATTATCGTTAAACCTGCATTGGCGCGTTTATCTGGTGCAAACTTCATAAAACCTTGGCAATTCAAAGCCATTTGCACCACGCCTTTAAAAAAATCACGCGGTCGCCAAGAATATCAACGTGGTATTTTGCAACAATCTGAATCAGGTGAATTTTACGTCGCTTCAACAGGACAACAAGGTTCACACATATTAAGTACGGCGATTTTGGCAAATTGTTATATTATTATGCCTAATAATTGCACCGACCTTGAAGTCGGTGAAACTGTTACCGTTATTTCAATTTAAATACCAAATATCAAAGAAAAATATGAAATCCGAAGAAAACTATAAAGATTTAATTCGAGCTTTAAATAACTCAGCCATCATCACAGAAACTGATGTCAATGGGATTATCATTTTTGCGAATGAAAAATTTTGTGAAATATCGGGTTATAGTGAAGACGAACTAATAGGGCAGACCCACAAAATCGTGAAATCGGGTATCCATCCAAAACATTTTTTTACTGCAATGTGGGATGCGGTTAGTTCAGGAAAAGTATGGTTTGGCGAAGTATGTAATCGCAAAAAAAATGGCGATTTGTATTGGCTAAACGCCACCGTTTTTTCTATACATAACGAAGTCACTAACGAAATTTACAAATATGCTTCGATTCGTTTCGACATCACCGAAAAAAAGATGATGGAAATGGAATTTCAAAATCGCGCCGAACGTTATCAAGCGGTGATTGAAACAACAGATGGTTTTTGTCGTATCAATCAAAAAGGTGATTTACTGGAAGTGAGTAATCATTATTGTAAAAATTCTGGCTTTTCGCGTGATGAATTGTTGGGCATGAACATCATGGATAGAGATGCGTGCCAAACACCAGAACAACGTGAACAAAATTTTAAAATGATTATCAGTGGTGATGGCAAAACATTTGAATGTATTCGCAAACGTAAAGATGACAGTCTTTGGACAGCTGAAGTCACCGCCACTTATTCACCTGTTGATGATGGTAGTATTTTTGTTTTTTTACACGATATTACCGAACGTAAAGAAATGACACGTCGCAATGAAGATTTGCGTCAGCAATTAAATCACATGCAAAAACTCGACAGTATTGGGCGTTTGACGGCGGGAATTGCACACGATTTTAATAACATTTTGGCGAGTATTTTGGGTTATACCGAAATGAGTCAGCTGATGAGTGAAGATATATCGGACGATAATTTAAAGAAAAGTATCACCAATAATTTGCGACAAGTGGAAGTAGCGGGAAAACGTGCCGCTGAGTTAATCGAAAAAATGATGATGTTCTGTCGTCAAACGCCGCAGAAAAAAGACGTTGAAACTAAGCCGACCGATGGCGTGATTAACGAAGTGGTGAAAATGTTACGCGCTGGATTGACGGAAGCTATCAAACTTGAATTAACGATTGAGCAAACGCCGAATATCGTGATTGATGCGATTGAATTACACCAAGTTCTGATGAATTTATTGGTGAATGCGCGTGATGCGATGAAAAATCGTGAAATACACGGCGTTATAAAAGTTAAACTCGCCACCGTTAAGCAAGTTTCTTCTTATTGCAGTGTTTGTATGATGCCGATTGAAGGCGAATTTATTGAGTTGAGTGTATCTGATAATGGTTCGGGAATTACCGAAGAAACGATTGTGAGAATGTTTGATCCATTTTTCACTACGAAAGATGTCGGCGAAGGAACAGGACTTGGTTTATCAATGGTGAGCGGTATTGTGCATCATTCGCGTGGACATATTGTGATCACTTCGGAATTAGGCGTTGGAACGACGTTTAGATTACTTTTTCCGATGGAAATTTTGTCGCGGAGAGCGTCAGATTAGCCGTAATTTGACGAAAAATAATGAAATAAAAAAGGGGCTTTCGCCCCTTTTTGTTGTGCCGTGATTTAGTTGTTTGTCGAGCCAACCCACGTTTCTTTTAAATCCAATGATTTTTTAACTTTATCCGAATACGCATCGGCTTCTGATTTGGTTTTAAAACCACCGACTTTTAAACGGAAACTGGTGCCTGGTTTCGTTGGATCGGTCGGCACCACTTCAACAGGAATACCTTTTTGTTTAAATTCTGCGGCTTTACTTTGAGCAAACCATTCTTGTTGATAAGAAAGCATATTCACCGAGTATTTTCCAACCACAGCGGGTTTTTCTGCTTTAACAGCAGCGTTTAACACTTCTTTTTTAGGTTTCGCTTTTGCTGTTTCCGCCGCTCTGTCTGCTGCTCCATGCGCCATTCCACGAGTCATTCGTCCTTTGTAACGATCAACTTTTAGTTGTGCTATCAATTTACGTTCTTCATCTGCTTTCGCATTGTCGGCTTTTGCATTTTCAGCTTTCGCATTAGCGGTTGCTGTAGTCGCTTTAGTTACTTTTTGACTCAATGATTCAGCGGCGGCTTTCACAGCTGCTTTCTCTGCTTCAGCTTTTGCAGCAGCTTTTTCTGCGTCTGCTTTTGATGTGGCTTTCGCCGCAGCGACAGCTTTATCGTTATTTGGTTTTTTTGTCATTTCAGCCAATTTCGCAGGTTCAGCTGCTTTTGTAGAAATGTGAGCAGCCATTTCACCCATTGCTGGTACGGCAAGTTCAGGAATTTGTGAGCCTTCAGCATTCGGTTCTGTTTTTTGACTGTTCAATAAATCAACAGACGAATTCGCGTGTGCTATTGGTTTGCCTTCTGCATCAACAGCAGGTGCAGGTGTAGCAGGTACAGCAGCCTCTGCAACAACAGGTGGCGCGAGCATGGCAGCTTGTGCAACGGTTAACTTTTCTACTTTTTGATTTAATTGATCAACCGATACTTTGATATTTTCAATTTCTTTTTCGGGATTTTTTGCCAAAAATGTATCCACTTTCCCTTCTAATTCAGCGACAGTTTCTGTCAAAGTAGTGGTTTCGGTTTTTGTACCGTAAGAGAACCAACCGATTCCCGCACTTCCCAACACGCCAATAAGCCCAACGCCTAACGCAATATAACCAAACGTGGCTGATTTTTTATTTTTGCTTTCCGCTTCCGCGAATTGCATTCTGCTTTTACCTTCAATGCTATCTTGATCAGCGCGTAATTGTGAAAGCGCGTGATTTTGTTCCTCTTTGAATTGACTAATCGCTACGCCAGCGGCTTTTGCAATGAGGGCATCTTCATCAATCGCTTTTGCTTGATTGACAGCGGGTTGGGGTGCTTCATCAGCGATATTAAATTTATCACCACTGTCGCTGTTACTTTTTTCTTCAACTTTGGTATCTGAATCATGCGTTGCATCCATCAACATTGCGGCAGTATCTTCATCGTGATCATCAAGACCGTCTAACTGCTTCATCCAATCCGTATCGTCAGCAGGTGCTTCAGAATTTTCTTCGTTTGATTTTTTTAAATTAACAGGCGTTGATGGTTTTTCATCTTCATCAATTCCTTCTAACTGTTTCATCCAATCTGAATCATCAGCAGGTTCTTCGGCAGTTTTTTCTAAATTAACTGAAGTAGATGGTGATGCAGTATCTGAATCAGAATTTTCTAAATCTTCCAATTGCTTCATCCAATCTGAATCATCAGAAGATTCTGCTGGTATTTGAGCAGCCGTTTCTTCTTCTAAGCCTTCTAACTGTTTCATCCAATCCAAATCATCCGCAGATTCTTCGGTATTATTTTCGGCAGTTTTTTCTAAATTGACGGGGGCGAACTCTTCTTCGATTTCATCTTCAACAGGTTCTAATTGCTTCATCCAAGATAAATCATCATCTTCAAGTTCAGTGATTGGTGTTGAATTTTCTTTTCCTGCTGCGTTGTCATCTAGTAAATCAAAACCAGCGGCAGTCGTATCTTTTTTGTTTTCCATAGCATCATTTAAACCGTTCAATTGTTGCATTTCGTCTAAATCGTCATCGAATGATTCGATAGAGGCGGACATTTCCACAAGGGGTGCATCAATATCGGCAACATTATCAAAGTCATTAAATTCTTCTTGAATTTCGTCTAGTTCATTATTGTTTTTATCAACAATTAACGTTTCTTCAAATGGAACGGTGTCCACTAAATCATCTAAAGCGACCTCAGGATCAACCGTTAATTCTGCGTCAGATTCAAATTCATTTTCTTCTGGTTCAACGATTTC
>JBAXMT010000062.1:0-11524 GCA_037134135.1 Methylococcaceae bacterium
CAAATCGTAAAAAATTAGAAACGTTAATTAACGATATAGTTCGCAAAGAATTAAAACTCACACAAACAGTTTAAATGATTGAAACAAACTCAAAAGCAAAAAGTCAGTTTGTGGGCTATTTTGGCGTTAAAAATGTCGAAAAAATTGAACGTGATTTGATTTCGCCAATGGTGCAAAATTTTTTTGCTGTGCGAAACATTCAAATTTTCAAACCCATCGACGAATCCGCCGCATTTTCAGATTTAGATTTTGACCGAAAAAACTTTGATGATTTTTTCGCGCATTTTTATGAATTTATTGTCGATGGCATTCACAAAAACGGTGATAACGTTGAAATCCCTGTGACGTATTGCATCACGTTAGACGAAACCAATTGCTCAAAAACCTGTGAACAAACCCAAATTCATTATGACGAAATCCTACTTTTCGACACGCCTGTTTTTTATTTCATTTATGTGGACGTGAAAGCTATTTTTTCATGTTTGCGTAATACGAATAACCAAATAAGAATTCAAACTTAACCAACTGGAACACAAATACACATGAAAAACCGCTTTGATTTACTGATTTTTGATTGGGACGGCACGCTAATCGATTCGATTGATTGGATTGCGCGTTGCTTACAAAATACTTCCAACGAGACACGCCACGCGATGCCAGATTATCAAGCCGCCAAAGATGTAATTGGTTTGAGTATTGAACGGGCAATTGAAGCCTTATTTCCCGACGCAAATGCAGAGGAAGTTTTAGATTTAGTGAATCGTTATGAAACGGCTTATTTTTCAAAAAAAATTAGCCGCGATGATTTATTTTCGGGTGTTTATGAAATGCTCGAAACGTTAAATCACGCTGGTTTTAAATTAGCGATTGCGACAGGAAAAACGCGTGAAGGATTAGATGAAGCCTTAGACGCGACGAATACACGCGACTTATTTTGCCTTACACGCTGTGCCGACGAAACGAAATCTAAACCGCATCCATTGATGTTGGAAGAAATTATGGCTCACACCAAAATTTCACCAGAACGAACGTTGATGGTAGGCGATTCAACGCATGATTTACAAATGGCGTTGAATGCTGGCATTGCATCCATTGGCGTAGCAAGTGGCGCACATAATCCTAAGCAATTACAAGATTGTCAGCCTTTACATTGTTTTTTACAAACGACAGAATTATTGCCACATTTTATTTGAGAAAAACTGATGAAATTAACTGCTATTTTTATTTCGACTTTAATTGCCGCGCCAACTTTTGCCGCTGAAAAAACCACGTTGCGAATCGGCGTGCAAGCATCTGGCACATTAGATTGGGAACTTTCTGTTTTGCCTGAATCGCCTGATTTTCAAATTCAAACACAACCTGTCGCCACTGCCGAAGCCGCTAAAATTGCATTGCAATCGGGCGCAGTTGATATGATTGTGTCAGATTTTTTGTGGGTTTCACAAACGCGAAATATGGGCGCAGAATTTACGTTTTATCCGTATTCAAATACATCTGGCGCGTTAGTTGTTCCTGCAAATAGCACAATTCACGATATAAAAGATTTAGCAGGCAAACGATTAGGCGTTGCAGGTGGTGAATTGGATAAAAATTGGTTGTTGTTGCAAGCAGCAGGCAAAAAACAAAATGTTGATTTAAACACAACCGTCGAAAAAGTTTTTGGTGCGCCGCCGTTAATCAATGAACAACTTAAAAATCAGCGAATTGATGCGGTTTTGACATACTGGCATTTTGCCGCACAGCTTGAAAATCAAGGTTATCGGCAATTACTCGATGGTAAAACATTACAGCAAAATTTAGGTATTTCTAAAAATGTACCTACATTGGGTTATGTGTTTAAACAATCGTGGGCAGATAATCATAAAGCAGCGTTAAAATCATTTTTTGTGGCAACTGTTCAAGCTAAAAATCGTTTATGCGATGACGCTGAATTGTGGAAAAAAACGACGGTAAAAATGGAATCCGCGTCAGTCATTCTACGGCAACGTTATTGTGATGGGCGCGTAAATTTCTGGACTGCTGAAAATCAAAAAGCCGCTCAACAGCTTTATAGCGTTTTATTTAATTTAAATCCTAAAGTCGGAAGTTCTGCAAATTTAGCGAGCGGAACATTTTGGACAGCGGAGTAAATACGTTGCTTTCGAGAAATTTGCCGACGTTGTCAATTTTGGTTTTTTTAGGTATTTGGCAAGGATTGGCGATATTTCTACATAGTTCATTATTGCCATCGCCCGAAAATGTCGCTCATGTTTTTTGGCAACACTGTCAATCGGGCGAATTACCTTATCATTTAGGCGTAACGCTTTTGCGTTTATTGGTGAGTTTTACGATTTCGATGTTACTCGGTTGCATTATTGGTATTGCGTTGGGACGCAACGAAAAACTCAATGCTTTTTTCGATCATTGGTTGGTGATTTTTCTTAATATACCTGCATTGGTAACGGTAATTCTTTGTTACGTTTGGTTTGGCTTGACGGAATCAGCAGCAATTTTAGCGGTCGTATTAAATAAAGTGCCGAATGTGGTTGTGATGTTGCGTGAAGGCACACGCGCTTTGGATAAAGACTTACTCAACATGGCGAAATGTTACCAATTCGGTCGAATAAAAACGTTACGCCACATTATTTTGCCGCAATTACATCCGTTTTTAATGAGCGCGACTCGTTCTGGTTTAGCGTTAATTTGGAAAATTATTTTGATGGTGGAATTGCTTGGACGTAGTAATGGCATGGGCTACCAATTACATTTGTTTTTTCAATGGTTCGATATTGCCAGCATTTTGGCATACACAGTAGCGTTTGTTGGTGTGATTCAATTATTGGAATTTGCGGTGCTAAAACCGCTAGATAATCTTGCGTTGAAATGGCGATAAAACATGACAACCGTTCATATTCAAATTCATGAGAAAATTCATCATGGTGCAAAAAAACCTACGATTGAAAACTTTGAACTAACGTTAAATGCAGGCGAATTCGTGTGTTTAGTTGGGCAATCGGGTTGTGGCAAAACGACACTGCTAAATACTATCGCAGGTTTAGATGCGAATTATTCAGGTGCAATTCATGTCGCAAATAAAACGATAAATCCCAACATTGGTTTTGTATTTCAACAACCGTGTTTATTACCGTGGCGAACGGTGCGTGAAAATATCGAATTAGTTTTTGTAAATCAAAAAGTCATATCAAAAACACACATCGACGAATTATTAGCTTTGATGAAATTAACCGCTTATGAAAATGCTTATCCGAAACAATTATCAGAAGGAATGCGTCGTCGCGTGTCGATTATTCGCGCCTTTGCAATCAATCCTGATTTGCTTTTGATGGACGAGCCTTTTGTGTCGCTCGATGCACCGATGGCGCGAGAAGTGCGCGAATTATTGCAACAACTTTGGAAAAAACGTCCGCATACAGTGTTATTTGTGACACATGATTTGCGTGAAGCGATTGGATTAGCTGATAAATTAGTTTTTTTGACCAGTCGCCCGATGCGTGTATTAAAAGAAATTAACGTACCAATTGCACAAAACCAACGCGATTCAAAAAACATTGAAAAATTTCGTGATGACTTATTTCAAAATCACCCAGAATTACAGCATTTGCTGTAAATTCCACCCAAAATAACTGAACGATTTGCCCCTGTTACGGCTTCTAAATTCCCTGCTTTTTGATGAATAGTTTGTTTCGCCAACCAAGCAAACGCAATGGCTTCAACATGGTCAGGATGCAAACCAAAATCGGCTGTCGATCGCACAACGCAAGGCGCATTTTCAATCAATAAATTCATCAAATACGCATTATGCACACCACCACCACACACCAAAATTCGAGCCGTTTCGGGTGCGATTTTTGTAATTGCATCACAAATTGTTATCGCGGTTAAATAACACAAACTCGCTTGCACATCTTCAGGTAAATAATTTTTTAAATCGCAATGTGTTTCCAACCAAGCCAATGAAAAATAATCTACGCCTGTGCTTTTAGGCGGAAGCGCGTGAAAATAGGGTTCTTTTTTTAAGCATTCAATCAGTGAAAAATCTACTTTTCCCGTATTTGCCCACGCACCGTTTGCATCATAGTTTTTGCCAAGATTCTTTTGAACCCATTGATTTAATAAAACATTACCTGTGCCAGTATCAAAACCAATTACTGCGTCATTTTCATTCGCAGGCAACACAGTGACATTCGCAATGCCACCGATATTTACAATACAGCGTGTTTCGTTTTCGCAATGAAAAACGGCTTGGTGAAATGCAGGAACGAGTGGCGCACCTTGACCACCAGCGGCAATATCACGTCGGCGAAAATCTGCCACTGTTGTAATGCCTGTTTGTTCGGCAATACAATTTGGATCGCCAATTTGTAGCGAAAATGGAAAACGCCCCGATGGCGCGTGATAAACCGTTTGCCCGTGACTGCCAATGGCAGTAATTGCGTTTGCGGAGAGATTTTTCTTTCGCAAAAGATTTTTAACAGCACTCGCAAATAAATGCCCCAAACGCGCATCCATTTCACCATATTCATACAAGAAAATAGGTGCATTTGGCGCACTCAATTGTTGCAATTTTTGTTGGATTTCAAGTGAAAATGGCAAATACTCGAACGCAACGAGTTCGACGCAATCGTCAGTTAAATTAACCAACGCGGCATCAATTCCATCAAGGCTCGTGCCAGACATTAAACCGATATAAAGTTCAGAAAAAGACATTTTTAAGTGGAATCTAGTGATTATTTAAGATGTTATGGTGATAATACCGCAATAAGTCTGTGTTTTAACAAGGTAGTTTTAATGAACTCAATTTTTCGATTGTTGCGAAGAAGTTTTATGTTTGTCATGGCAAGCCGCCATTCCTGTTTAATTAAGTCGTTCGACCATTAAATGATTAAGACTATGAAATCAAAAAAAACTAAATCCACTGGTTATTTCAAAAACTCTTTGCGTAATAAATTTACTGCGCTTTTTGGAAGCGTTTTAATCTTCATGCTGATTTTATTGGCAGGTTTACTTTATCAACAAGAACGCGATTTTTTATATCAAGCCGCCATCAATCAAAGCCGCACACTTGCAGATACTTTAGCAAGCAGCAGCGCAGCATTTATAGTAAGACATGATGCAGTTGGTTTAGCAGAAGTCTTTCAAAATTTTGAAGGTACGCCTGATTTAAAATACGCTTACATTGTTTCACTACAGGGTGATATTATTGGTTCAACACAAACCAAAGAAGTCGATTTATTTGTCGATGATATTCAAAGCCAACAATTATTAAATAGTCCGCCCACACCACAAATTTTATTAGCCAATAATCTACAAATTGATATGGCAATTCCCGTTTTTTCTAGCTCACAACACATTGCATGGGTACGAGTGGAAACGAGCATGAACCATGTAAATGAGAAACTAAAATTAGTGTTAAAGCGTGGTATAGAAATTATCTTTTTTGCTGTATTCATTGTCATTGTCATCGCATTTTTAACTGCACGAAAACTCACCATACGCATAAATGATTTAGTAGAAATTTTTACAGATGTTACGAAAGGCAATCGAGAAAATCGCGCCAAAATAGTTTCCAATGATGAGATTGGTTTATTAGCTCAAGGTTTCAATATGATGCTAGATGAATTATTAGCAACAGAATATGAGCGTGAACAAATCACCCGATTTTACGGAGCATGGATTGCGTGTAACGATATTATTGTTCGTGAAACGCATGAAGCCGAATTATTAAATGAAATTTGTCGTGTCATTGCTCATCAAGTCGGTTTCAAATTGATTTTAGTCGGCATGATTAACAAGGGAAAATGTATTGATGTCGTCGCAAGTAGCAATCCAAATTCACCTTATTTACAAGATTTACACGTTTCCATTGACCCCAAAATTCCTGAAGGACGAGGACCAATGGGACAAGCCATTCGTGCTAACGAACCTATTATTTTTAATGATGTTTTAAAAATGCACGATGCGTCACCTTGGTGGGCAGTCATGCGTGAAAGCAACATTTGCGCTTCGGCAGCGTTTCCAATAACACGCGATGGGCGAGTCGTCGGTGTTATGTGTTTATATGCGACAGAAATCAATTATTTCAATGAAGAGTTAATCACGTTAATTCATGGTTTAACCGAAGACGTTTCTTACGCGCTTGATAATTTAGATCGTGTTCAATCTCAACATATTCAAAACAATGAACTACGCATCGCTGCGGCGGCATTTGAATCACAAGAAAGTTTCTTGGTAACGGATGCCAACAATTTGATTTTGCGTGTTAATAATGGTTTTACTGCATTAACGGGTTACACATCTAACGAAATAATTGGTAAAAATCCTCGAATTTTAAGTTCAGGACGACACAGCAAAGAATTTTATGAGCAAATGTGGTTGGCTTTAAATACAACTCGTTTTTGGCAAGGTGAAGTGTGGAATCGTAAAAAAAGCGGTGAAGTTTTTCCTGAATGGATTTGTATTACCGCAATTCACAATTCCGCAGGTGAAATTATGAATTATGTGGCGACATCAAACGATATTAGTCAGCATAAAGCCGATGAAGATAAAATTCGCCAATTGGCGTTTTACGACACATTAACAAATTTACCTAATCGTGCTTTATTATTTCAACGTTTGAATTTAGCATTAAATACGAGTCATTTTTACCAAAAATATGGCGCGTTGATATTTTTAGATTTAGATCATTTCAAAGTGTTGAATGACACGCTCGGACACATATTGGGTGATCAATTGATTTTGGAAGTGTCAAAACGTTTGCAGAAATGTGTACGAAATATCGACACCGTTGCACGATTGGGTGGCGACGAATTTATCATTGTTCTGGAGTATTTAGAAGGCGACAAAAATGAAGCGATAGCACAAGTGCAAATGATTGCTGAAAAAATTCGCAGTGAAATTGCCGCGTGTTATTTATTAAATGTAGATACTTTTGATACAGAAAAAGTGTCTACGATTGAATACCATTCTTCCTGCAGTATCGGTTTTGTCATGTTTTGTGGACTTGAGAAAAATGCAGATGATTTATTGAAATATGCAGATTTGGCAATGTATCACGCGAAAAAAATTGGACGAAATCAAGTAAGTATGTTCGCACCAGAAATGGAGCAGGCGTTAATTGATCGCACAGCGTTAGAAGCGGATTTGCGTCAATCCATAATTAATGGCGATGAATTTGTCTTGTATTATCAAGCTCAAGTTGATGGTTTAGGACGAATTTTGGGGGCGGAAGCGTTAGTGCGTTGGGATCACCCTGTACGAGGACGCGTCAATCCAGATCAATTTATTCCATTGGCAGAAGATACGGGCATGATTGTTTCGCTGGGTACTTGGGTACTGCGTAAAGGCTGCGAAACATTAACTGAATGGACAAAAAATCCAGAAACAGCGCATTTAAAACTCGCCATTAACGTCAGCAGTCGGCAATTAGCACAAGTAAATTTTGTAGATGAAGTAAAAGAAATAATTACTCAAACGGGTGTAAATCCACATTTTCTAAAACTTGAAATCACAGAAAGTATGGTGGTTAATAATGTCGATGACGCGATTGAAAAAATGCACGCTCTGAAAAAATTGGGCATTAGTTTTTCAATGGATGATTTTGGTACGGGTTATTCATCTCTGTCATATTTACAAAAATTACCGTTAGATCAGTTGAAAATCGATCAATCATTTGTACGAAATTTATCATTTGACGGATCTGACTCGGCTATTGTGAAAACGATTATTAACCTAGGTGAAAATTTATCGTTAAATATCATTGCAGAAGGCGTTGAAACCGAAATGCAATGTGATTATTTATCTAATTTTGGGTGCTTGGTTTTTCAAGGTTATTTATTTGCTCGTCCGTTACCGCTGATTGAATTCAATCAACGCGTATTTTCAAAAAGTTTGGAACAAAGTCGAGCGACATAATGTGTTTTATTTTTAAAATGAAATGAGTTTTAAGCCTGTTTTAGAATTTCATAATCGAGCGATTGATAAGCTGGTCACACGAGTTGAGCAGCAGAAGGATTTGTTGTCGATAGTGAAAAGCGCGTTGCCTGAAAATCTAGCGGTGCATACATTGCATTGTGTGATTCATGATACGACGCTGTTAATTTATGCTGATGCCGCTGTGTGGTCATCGCAGTTACGTTTTTATCAACCTGAAATTTTAGACAAAATTTCCACGATAGTTGAATCACCAGTCAAGCGAATTCAAATTCGGTTAATGAAGCGTTAAATTCCACCCCAAATGAAAACGGTTCGTATTTAATAAAATAAAATGCTATGCTTGCACCATCATTTTTAGGGAGTAGCGTTTCATGTTTAATTTTAAAAACAATTTTCAACTCAGCATTATCAGTAGTTTAATTCTATCTTCTTCGGCTTTTGCATTAGAAAAACCCAAAACAATGGACGATATGTGGAAAATTATCGAAGCCCAACAAAAGCAAATTGAAGCGTTACAACAAACAAAATCACTTCCCGAAGAAATTCCAACAAAATCTCCCAATTCTGAAGTTAAAACACTAGAACGTAAAACCGATATTTTAAGTCAAGAAGTCGAAAAACTTCGCACCAACCTTTCTATTCCCGAAGAAGCGCAATACAAAAGTGCTTACGGTCTAGGACCTGCGGCATCGAAAGTTTATGCAGTGGGGAAAGGACTTTCGATTGGCGGTTATGGTGAAGCCAATTATCGCAACATTGTGAGCGACAAAGGCACGGGAAAAGACAGCGCAGATATGTATCGCATGGTTTTGTACGCAGGTTATAAATTCACCGATAAAATTTTATTTAACAGTGAAATCGAATTTGAACACGGCACAACCGATGCAAATGGTCAGGTATCGGTAGAATTTGCGGCATTAGATTTTTTCATCAATCCATTAGCCAATATCCGCGCAGGTATGGTGTTGGTACCGATGGGCTTTATCAACCAAATCCACGAGCCACCGTTTTATTTTGGCAACAATCGTCCCGAAGTGGAACGTCGCATTATTCCTAGCACTTGGAGTGAAGTGGGTGTGGGTTTATTCGGGCAAATCACGCCAGAATTGACTTATACGACTTATGTTGTGAACGGTTTGAACGCACAAGGTTTTGGTTCAGGAGGTATTCGTGATGGTCGTCAAGGAGGCAGTCAAGCAACAGCTGAAAATTTTGGTTATGTAGCACGACTTGATTACACACCGACGTATTTAACAGGCGTAACGCTAGGCGCGTCTGGTTACGTCGGCGATTCGGGACAAGATAGTAATTTTAGAGGACAAAAAGCGAATGCCTTTACGCAACTTTATGAAGGTCACGTTCAATGGAAATATCGTGGTTTAGAATGGCGTGCGCTTGGTTCAGTCGGACGAGTTGACGACGCGGGAATTTTGAGTGCCGCGAACGGTCAAACAATTGGTTCAGAAAATTACGGCTGGTACACCGAAGTGGGCTACGACGTTTTGCCGCACATTATTAACGATACAGATCAATATCTCGCGCCATTCTTCCGTTATGAACAATACGATACATTGGCAAAAGTGCCTGTTGGTTATATTGATAATGAAAATTTAGATCGGCAAATTTATCAAGTTGGTTTGCAATATAAACCGATTCCAAACGTCGTGATTAAAGCGGATTATCGTAATTTCGTAGCGAAAAAAGGCATCGTTGCCGATGATTTCAATTTAGGTTTTGGGTTTATTTTCTAATGAAAAAAATTATTTTTTTAATGCTGTTTAGCTTTGCATCAATCAGTCACGCCCAAGTTTTCTACAGCAAAACCGAAGCCTTAGAACTCGCTTTTGGTAAATCAACGGTTGAAAATTTATCGCTTTTTCCTGAGGAATCGGATGTTTCAAAAATTCAATCATTGGCAAAAACCAAACTCGAATCGGGTTTATTTACGTTTTACGTTGGCAAAGAAAACGGAAAAGTTTTAGGTTATGCCGCGATTGAAAGTGAAACGGTGCGAACAAAACCCGAAACAGTGATGATTTTACTCACACCTGATGGCGAATTAAAAAGCGTCACCATGCTTGCGTTTCACGAACCGCCTGAATATATGCCGCCTGAACGTTGGTTTGAATCATTAGCAAAACGCCCACTTTCAGAAATGGATTTTTCAAAAGGCATCGACGGCATTTCAGGTGCGACATTAAGCACTCGTTCAGCGTTAAGTAGCGTTCGGAAAGTCATGGCAATTTATCAAGTCATGGTGAAAAAATAATGCGTTATTTTGTCAGCGGTGAACAGCAACGAAAACTTTTGCTCAATGCGTTGGTGTTGATGTTTTTGGCGTATATGTTTTTGCAATGGATTAGCAACGGCATGATGTATTTTCACCGCATGGATTTAACAATTGAATCCGTCGTGACGTATTACAACGGCAACGAAGAACAATTTATTCCCGCGAAAAGTTATGATGGAATGCTTGAAGTGCTGCATTTTCATTTGTTTTCGATGGGAATGTTGGCGGTGACATTAACGCATTTAATGTTGATGACGGATTTTTCAACGCGCTTGAAAATTTGGTTGAGTAGTTTGACGTTTTTTTCTGCGATTGCCGAAGAATTGGGCGGTTGGTTGGTTCGATTTGCTCATCCCGATTTTGCCTATTTTAAAATCGCCATGTTTATCACGTTGGAATGTTCATTATTCGTTTTGATTACAACGGTAGTCCTGTCGTTATTATCTGCTCGAAAAAAAATCAACGTTCAGAAATGATTTTTCGTGAATTTCAGACATAAAAAAAAGGAGCTTTTCAGCTCCTTTTTTGTTTAGCATTTAAAATTTCTAAAACTTAGAAACCTAAACCTAAATAACCACCAGCGGTTACGCCGTTTGTATTTATGCCGTCAAGGTTATCAAACGATTGGTGCCAACGAACATCTGCACCTGCGTAAATATCTTTCCAGATTTTATAATCCGCACCCGCACCGAACATCATGCCTGGATTTAACACGGTAATCGCGTCAGATGGTGGGCTGATGATTGACAATTCAAAGCCAGCTGGAATCAACCAAGGACGGAAATTGCTGCCTTTTAAGAATTTGATTTTTGGTGAAGCTGCCAATGACAATGAGTTGACAGTCGCTGTTTGGACGTTAAGTGCTGGAATGGTTGCAGTTGGATCAAGTGCAACTGCTCCAGAAATACCATTACCCTTTTTTTCACCCATTTGTTTGTAGTCAAACATCAACTCAGCTAAAACTTCTGTGCCTTGCATCATGCCGAATAAGTTGTCGTTGATAGCAAAGTCAAAACCTGCGCCAAAATACCAAGCATCTTTATCGCCAATTGCATTAGCTGCTGGATCTAAAGTACCACCACGTTGTTCGTTGTTATGTCCGTAACCACCACGGAAGAACACCATGTTGTCTTTCGCGCCTTTTGAAGAATGACCTTCGTGTTTAACTGAATTCATCCATTGATCTAACTCTTGAACTTTCGCTGTGTCTGGGTCAACTGGGTGATGACCTGAAGCTGCTCTCAAGCTGCGGATTTCAGCTTGCATTGCTTGTAATTGTGATTCTAAAGCGTCAACTTTTGC
>JBAXMT010000063.1:0-11384 GCA_037134135.1 Methylococcaceae bacterium
AAAAAACTCGATTGTGAACGCGCAGGTGCGGCAGTTTTGAATTTGCTTGAAAAAGGAATTTTGCCCAGCGACATCATGACGAAAGAAGCATTTGAAAATGCGATTACGGTTGTGATTGCGCTGGGTGGTTCGACGAATGCCGTGCTGCATATTTTGGCGATGGCGAATGCGTCGAAAGTTGATATTACACTTGATGATTTCACCCGCATCGGTAAACGTGTGCCGATGTTGGCGGATTTGAAACCGAGCGGTCGTTATCAAATGGCGGAATTGATTGAAATTGGCGGCATTCAACCGTTGATGAAAATTTTGCTTGATAAAGGTTTGTTGCACGGTGATTGCTTAACCGTGACGGGTAGAACGTTGGCGGAAAACTTAGCGGACGTGAAACCGTATCCAATTGGTCAAGACATGATTCACGATATGGAACACCCGATTAAAAAAGATAGTCATTTAGTCGTACTTTACGGCAACTTAGCTTCAGAAGGTTCAGTTGCAAAAATCACGGGCAAAGAAGGCTTACTTTTCACAGGTTCTGCAAAAGTATTTGATGCCGAAGAACAAGCCTTGCAAGCAATTTTGAACGGTGAAATCGTGAAAGGTGACGTGATTGTCATTCGTTACGAAGGACCCAAAGGCGGTCCTGGAATGCGTGAAATGTTGTCGCCAACCTCCGCAATTATGGGCAAAGGTTTGGGTAAAGACGTTGCATTAATTACTGATGGACGATTTTCAGGCGGCACACACGGGTTTGTTGTTGGTCACATTACGCCTGAAGCGTATGTTGGTGGCGCGTTGGCGATTGTTGAAAATGGCGATTCGATTACGATTGATGCCGAAAATAATCAACTTACGTTGCACGTTAATGAACACGAAATTACCCGCCGCTTAGAAAAATGGCAACAACCCGCACCACGTTATACACGCGGCGTGTTGGCGAAATATGCAAAATTGGTTAATTCTGCTTCGCTTGGCGCAGTGACTGACAATTAAAATAACTTACGTTATAACCAGAGAAAAAAATGAGTTCACAACAAGAAGAAAGAACAGTTTTACAATTTGTTGCCCGTGATGATGGCACCGCTATCGATTCAATCACAGGCTTGACATGGTGTCGCTATTTAGTTGGGCAAGAATGGAATAAACGTCGAGCTTTGGGGGAGGCAATAGAAATTACTTTGACTGATGTATTGACCGAGATAAATTCCGTTAATGCGGCAAAGCTGGGAAGTTTTTATGATTGGCGATTACCGACACAAGATGAATTAAACGTCATTACAGGGAAAGGAAAAATAATTATTGGCAATGATAATAGTCTTCGTGCCACGAATGCCGTGATTCTTTATGCTGCACCTAAAGACCGATTCTGGACACAAGGAATGGCTGCACAAGATTTTAGTATTGAGTCAACCGCAAGCTACTACGGTGGTAAAGTAGCTCGCGCTGAATTTACTCTTAAATACGCACGCTTGGTGCGTGGTTAATAAAATAAATAGGTTAAGTCTAAAGGAGTTTTTATGTTACCCACGGTTCAAGTTAAAGCAGGTACTGTTATTTTTAAAGAAGGTGCGTACGATAAAACTATGTTTATTGTTCTCTCTGGAAGCGTTCAAATTTACGTTGAACGAAATGAAGAAGATATTCCGTTAGCCGTTATTAACAAATACGACTTTTTCGGTGAAATGGCACTCTATCGAAATCGTCCGCGCAGTGCTGGTGCAAAAGTATTAACCGATGCAAAATTAGTTGTGATTAAAAACCAAATGCAGCTAGAACAATTCATCACTGAAAATCCAAGTTTTGCTGGAAAAATGATGGTTATCATGGGAAATCGTTTAGCGAACACAAACGATTTGTTGCTTGAAAAAATGGGTGAATTATCGACTACAAGTGCTGAATTTAGTGGCGAAGAAGAAAATGAACGAACGACATCTGTTAGAGTTGGAACGCAACATGTTCGAGCAGCTAGTAAATAATTAAACATTCTATTTTTGTGAATGAATCTGAAATTATATTGTGTTAAAAATTGGGCTTACAGGTGGAATCGGTTGTGGAAAATCAACCGTTTCACGTTTATTTGAACAACTTGGTGCGCCAATTATTGATGCCGATGAAGTTTCACATCAACTAGTTCAAATCGGGCAACCCGCATTAGAAACTATTCGATGTGTTTTTGGCTCAGAAATGTTGCTTGAAAATGGCGCGTTAAATCGGGTTGGGTTAAAAAATCTTATTTTTGAAAATCTACTTGCTAAAAAACAGTTGGAAGCCATTTTACACCCGCTTATTTTTCAAGAAATTAGTAATCAAATCGCTGTATTAACTGCGTCTTATTGTATTGTGAGTGTTCCTTTATTATTTGAAACACATTCCGAATCATTGGTTAATCGTATTTTAGTTGTGAATTGCGACGTAGAAACTCAAATTGAGCGCGTAACAAAACGTGATAATTTACCGTTAAAACAAATTCAATCTATTCTTGCGATTCAGGTATCGGCGGCATTTAGGCAAAATCACGCTGACGATATTATCGAGAATTCAAAAAACAATACCACGCTTGCAGAACAAGTTAAAAAATTACACAATTTCTATCTTTCATTAAGCCCTTTGTAGGACATGTCACTGCTGTGAAAACCTCGATTATTTACGAATTTCCACTTAACGAACGCATTCGCGTTTTTATTCGTCTTGAACAACTTTTTCAACAATTTAAATATCATTTAAATGGCGAAAACATTATCAATAAACGAGCTGCAATCAATGTGTTTCTTGATATTGTGGCGATTTTTAAACGTAACGATTTGAAATCAGAAATTCTTAAAGAAGTGGATCGACACGCGAATGCGTTAAAAATGAATCCAGAAATGAATCAAAATGTGACGCAATTAACCGAAATTAGCAAAACACTGTACGCATCGACTGGGAAAATTGGCAATCATCTTATCGAAAATGATTTATTTCAAAGTATCTTGCAACGCAGCAGTATTCCTAGTGGAACGTGTTCGTTTGACTTGCCAGAATTTCATTATTGGCTCACACAAAGTAACGAAAAATATCTTCAAGATTTAAATAATTGGAGTCAACCTTTTATCGATATTAGTGTTGCGATTGATTTGATTTTAAATTGCATTCGTACCAGTTGTTCTGAAATCGAAGAAATTGCGTCATCTGGTTTTTTTCAAATTACATTGGATACTCGATTACCGTATCAACTACTTCGTGTAAACATCGACAAAGAACAGCCTTATTTTGTCGAAATTAGCGGTGGAAAACATCGTTGCACCATTCGATTTATGTTGCCATCACACAAAAACCAACGCCCATTACAGAGCAATGAAAACATTCCATTTAAGTTAAGTCGCTGTATTTTTTGAGAACTCATAAATTTCAGTAAGTGAACTATCACACTTGCAACAACTTGTGCCGCACGCTTCTTTTGCGGAATTTTTCACAACATAACCTTTCGTAATTAAAACTTGTAACATTCCACGCAAGGCTTCAGCGTCCGTATCAAAATGCAGCATCAAATCGCGCAAGGTAACGCTTTTTCGCTCTTTCAAATAACTTCGTAAATCCGATAAAATCATGCTGTCCTTGCCTCATTTCGACCTAGTAACCAAAATTTAAAAATTACAGCAATCAGCAAACCATTTAAACCTAAAATCCACAGTAGCGAACTTTCGGGATGTTGTGAAAATGTCGCTGTTTGATAAAAAAGTGTTGCGGTTATGTACGCAATTCCCGTTGTCCAAGCAACAGTAAATGCCGCCCAACCTGCCGATGTTTCACGATAAATTGCCGCCGTTGCCGCAACGCATGGCGTGTAAAGCAGAATAAAAAGTAAATACGCAAACGCGCCAGCTTGCCCGTCGAAACTGTGTTGCATCGCAGTGAATGTCGCAGTTTTCACATTTTGCGCGGTGGCAGCTTCGTCCGAATTTTCTAAATTTCCCACATTCAAACCCAGCGGATCAAGCAAACGATTGGCAACATTTGATAAATTTTTCGGTACAGTCAACGCCGCTTCCGTTAGCGCATTTTGCAAATTAAAAGCCGATTTTTCAGCGTCAGTATCTTGATTTTCAAGTTGCCCATAAAGCGCATCTAGCGTTCCAACAACCGCTTCTTTTGCTAAAACGCCTGTGAAAATCCCAACCGTTGCCACCCAATTATCTTCAGAAATTCCCATCGGTTCAAAGGCAAAAGTTAATTTGCGTCCGATTTCACTCAGTACCGATTGATTAGTATTTTCGCGTCCAAAACTGCCGTCTGTTCCGAGCGCGTTGAGAAAATTTAGCACTAAAACCATCGGCACAATAATTTTGCCTGCATTCAAAATAAACGATTTCAAACGATCGCCCGTGCGAATCAAAACACCTTGAAACGTTGGCAAATGATAGGTCGGTAATTCCATAATAAAGGGTGACGTTTCACCTTTAAAAAGCGTGTGCCGCATAATTAAGCCCGTCAAAACGGCAATTGCGATGCCAATTAAATACAAACCAAACACAATGTTTTGCCCGTTAATCGGAAAAAATGCTGCCGCAAAAAGCGCGTAAACAGGTAAACGTGCGCCGCATGACATAAAGGGATTCATCAAATTAGTGAGAATTCTATCGCGTGGATTTTCAAGGGTTCGAGTCGCCATAATCGCAGGTACGTTGCAACCAAATCCCACAATCATCGGCACAAATGCTTTGCCTGGAAGTCCCAAAAACCGCATAAATCTATCCATCACAAATGCAGCGCGTGCCATATAGCCCGAGTCTTCCAGCATCGACAAAAATAAAAACAAAAATCCCACAATCGGAATAAATGTTGCGACAACTTGCACACCACCGCCAATACCTTGTGTTAACAAAACATTTAGCCAATCGGGGAAATTGTAAGTTGTTAATACGTTACCCAAACCGTCGATTAAAAATGCGCCCACGAATTGCTCAAAAAAATCCACAAACGCGCTGCCGATATTAATCGTGAATAAAAACATGGTGTACATCACGAGCAAAAAAATCGGAATGCCTAAAAAACGATTTAACACGATGCGGTCGATTTTTTCGCTGGTGTGGCGGTTAACTTCGCTAAGTTTGCATACTGTTTTTTTGGTCAATTGATTGACGAATTCATAACGTGCATCGGCGGCTAAAATGTCGATTTCGTCGTCGGTTTCAGCTTCAATTTGATGCTGTAATTTTGTGACCAGCGGTAAAAATAACGCGCCAGAAATAGCTTGTGCGAGCGTGTCATTTTCTAAAAGTCGCATTGCAAGCCAACGCGAATCGCACGGATAATGTTGAGAAATTTCTGTTAGTTCTGGCGAAAGCTGTGAAATTGCGTTTTCAATTTCGGTGCAATAAGTAATTTCTGTATTTGGAATGAGTTTTGAAATAACAGCTTGATTGATGGCGGTTTTTAACTCTGGAATACCTTGTTTTATCGCGGCTGAAATCGCCACAACGGGACAACCGAATTGTTGCGTTAAAAGGTCTAAATCAATTTTGATGCCGCGTTGTTTTACCGCGTCCATCATGTTCAAAACAACCAGCATTGGCACGCGCATTTCAATCAATTGCGCGGTTAAATATAAATTACGTTCGATATTCGAGGCATCAACGATGTTAATAATCAAATCCGCTTCACGCGCAGCGACATAATCTCGGGCAATCTTTTCGTCTAATGAAACATTGTCATCGGATGATTCGAGCGAATACGTTCCAGGTAAATCAACGCATTCAAAGCGTTTGTTGTTAAAAGTATATTCACCTGTTTTTTTTTCAACCGTTACGCCAGCCCAATTGCCAACGTATTGTTTTGAACCTGTTAATACATTGAAAAGTGTGGTTTTTCCGCAATTTGGATTGCCAACAATGCCGACGATAAAATCGTTTTTCATACGACAAGTTCCGCTAAAATTGCAGAGGCTTCTTCTTTTCGTAACGTAAGTGAAAAGCCGCGTAATTTGATTTCGATTGGGTCGCCAAGTGGCGCGAAACGTGTGATTTTAAATTCTGTGCCGCGTGTTAAACCCATGGCAAGCAATCTTTTTCTGTAGGCTTTACCCGCAACATCGAAACCTGTGATTTTGCCTGTGTCGCCGACTGAAAAACTGTTTAAACGATTTGTCATTTATGTACTCCATTAGTCGCTCAATAATAACCATTCTCAAGTAACTATAACACACGGCATTGATACATAAATAGATGTGGCGCAGGTGTGATTAAAAAATGATCGAATTTCAAAAAAATTACACCGCAACTAAATTCCAGTACGATACGCGCAAAATCTATAAAATCGCAGCAATGAACACGAAGCAGATATGAAAAATTACACTATAGGTTGGGACATCGGAGGCGCACACGTTAAAGTTGCCGTTATTTATCAGCATCAAATTATCGCTATTCATCAAGCACCGTGTCCGTTGTGGCAAGGGTTGGCGCAATTAGAATCTGCGATGCAAATGTTATTGGCAAAATTACCAACGGAAACCAATCAACGTCACGCAATTACGATGACGGGGGAATTAGTCGATTTATTCGCTAATCGCCATGACGGCGTAAAGCAAATTATTGAAACCATGACGATGTTATTGGTAAATCGTGACGTACATATCTTTTGCGGAAAACAAGGATTGTTGCCCGTCGCTGAAATCAATGAAACACATTATGACGCGATTGCTTCGGCGAATTGGTTAGCGAGTGCGACATTTGCGGCAAAAAAAATTCAAAGTTGTTTGTTTGTCGATATTGGCAGCACCACGACAGATATTTTAGTGTGTGAAAATGAAAACGTTCACGCACAAGGTTATAGCGATTACGCACGATTGATTTCAGGCGAATTGATTTACAGCGGCATCGTGCGAACACCCATCATGGCAATTGTGCAAACGGTTTTCGATAATGGACAACGTGTTGGTGTCATGGCAGAACATTTCGCTACAACGTCGGATGTGTATCGTTTGACAGGTGAATTATCCGAACATCACGACCAAACACCGACGGCGGATGGAGCTGAAAAAACCATTGAAGCTAGCGCACGACGTTTATCGCGCATGGTGGGCGATGATTTTAACGTTGTCGAATTAGCACGTTGGCAAGCGGTGGCACGAGATATTCGCCAGCAACACAAACAACGTATTCAACAAAGTTGTGCAGCACAATTGGCGCGACATACTTCAACAAAAAAATTACCGTTAATAGGTGCGGGAGTAGGGCGGTTTTTAGTTCAGGAAATTGCCACAAATTTAAATTGTCCTTACATTGATTTCTCAACATTATTCACACATCACAACGCATTAGAATTTAGTTCTGCGGATTGTGCGCCATCGGTTGCCGTGGCTTACTTGCTTAGTTAAGCATTTAGTCGCAGCAGATTTCCCCTTGAAACGATATACTTGCTGCTTTATTTTTATTTTTCGAGTTTATCAATGCAACCATCTGTTAATTTTTCCAACATCGACATTTCTGCCCCGTTATTACAAAGTATCGAAGCGTTGGGCTATCGCGAAATGACTCCGATTCAAGCGCAAAGCATTCCGTTCATTTTAGCGGGCGACGATATTATTGCCAAAGCTAAAACGGGCAGCGGCAAAACGGTTGCTTTCGGTATCGGTTTGTTATCAAAACTCGACGTGAATCTTTATGAAACGCAGGCATTGGTCTTGTGTCCGACGCGCGAATTAGCCGACCAAGTGAGCAAAGCCATTCGCAGTTTGGCGCGTTTCGTTCCGAATATAAAATTGCTGACGCTTTGTGGTGGTGTGCCGCAAGGTCATCAAATTGCGTCGCTAAATCAACACGCCCCGCACATTGTTGTCGGTACACCTGGGCGAATTAAAGATCATTTGAAACGCCAAAGTTTGAATTTGAAAAAGTTGCGAGTTTTAGTTTTAGATGAAGCCGACCGAATGCTCGATATGGGTTTTGAAGATCAAATTTCATTCGTTGTTAAGCAGACATCTAAAACCAAACAAACGTTATTATTTTCGGCGACTTATCCTGATTCAATTCTGGAAATGAGCGCGTATATTCAACAGTCACCCGTCGAAATTACCGTTGATGAAACGCATCACGAAGGGCAAATCGAACAGCTTTTTTATAAAGCCGAAGAGTTACAAAAACCGTTAGCCGTTGTTGCGTTATTGGCGAAACATCAACCCGAATCGACCGTTATCTTTTGCAACACGAAATACAATTGTCAGGTGATTGAAAATTGGTTGGGGCAACAAGGTTATTCTGTGCTTTCGTTGACGGGCGATTTAGATCAGCGAGAGCGCGACCAAACGTTGCTTAGATTTGCGAACAAAAGTTGTTCGGTTTTAGTCGCAACCGATGTGGCGGCGCGGGGGTTGGATATTAAAGATTTGGCGGCGGTGATTGTGTATGACTTGTCGCCAGATCCCGAAGTTCATGTGCATCGTGCTGGTCGTACAGGTCGTGCTGGACAAAAAGGATTGGTATTTAGTTTGTGCGCTGAAGTCGAATTAGAGCGTGCAAAAGCAATTGAAGCGTATCAAAAGTTACCGATTAAATGGGACAAATTTAATCCTGCAAAACTGCCCAAAAATACAACGCTTAGACCCGCGATGGTGACGTTGGTGATTGATGGTGGACGTAAAAGTAAAATTCGTGCGGCTGACATTTTGGGCGCGTTGACTGGTGAAGCGGGTTTAGCAGGTAGTGAAGTTGGTAAAATTGATATTTTCGACGTGCGAACGTATGTCGCGATTAAACGTACCAGCGCGAATATAGCGTTATCCCGTTTGCAAACGGGAAAAATTAAAGGTCGGAAATTGCGCGTTCGGGCATTGGGTTAATTGTCGCAGAACAAAGGAATATCATCATGGATTTATTATTACGTTATTTTGATATGCTTTCTTTAATTCCGAAAGCACCTGATTCAATTTCAACATTAGAACTGTTGGAAAAATTAGAAAATACAGGTTACAAGATTGATTTGCGAACGATACAACGCGATTTAGTTAAATTATCTTCCTCACACTTATTTCCAATTTCTAGTTCGGAAGGAACAAGACCATTACGTTGGTTTTGGAAAAATAATTCCGATAGATTGCAATTTCCAATGATGTCAACGGATGAAGCATTAACTTTCAAATTAGTTGAAATGTTTTTAGCTTCATTGTTACCGCCTGCTGTTAAATCACATATTACGGACTATTTTCAAATCGCAGATAACACGCTTAAATCGTCACCTTTAGCGTCGTGGATTGATAAAGTTCGTATTATTCCAAATAATTTATCGCTATTACCTGCTGAAATCTCACCACCCATTCTCACAGTTGTTTATGACGCACTTTTTAAAAATCGACGTTTTAATGCAACGTATCAAGCTATTGATAAGCCCTCTAAAAATTACGACGTAAATCCGCTTGGTTTGGTTTTTCGACACAATCTTGTTTATTTAGTCGCCACAATTAACGATTATTCCGATATTAAACAATTAGCTTTGCACCGTTTTCAATCTACTGAATTGAACGAACGAGAGGTTGTTGTTCCTGATGGTTTTAATTTAGATAGTTATATTGCTCAGGGCGAATTCGATTATCCAATTGATGATGAAACTGACCATATTGCACTCAAATTGAAAATAAATGGTTTTATAAAACGGCTGTTATCTGAAACACCTTTAAGCAACGACCAATGTATTACGCAATTTGATGAAGAATTTTTTGTGTTAGCTGCAACGGTAAAAAATACTCAGCAGTTACGTTGGTGGATTCGTAGTTTTGGTGATGCGATTGAAGTATTTGAACCTATTGCCTTACGAGAAGAATTTGCATTACAGATAAAAAACCTCAGCAAAATATATTTATAAATTTTTCAAAAAATATATTTTTCCGACATGATTTGTCGCCTCAATGTGATATGGTTTAGTTATCTGAAATCTCACAAAGGTAATTATCATGGAAAACAAAAATCAAGCTGTTGTTATTGATAACGAAACAGGCTTTGTTATCGACGAAGCAAATGAAGAAAACGATTCAACAAAAACAGTCGAAACGCTTTTTGAAACAGAAGCTAATGCTCAAAAAACAGGCAATATCATTTCAACATTCGTTGATTCTTACACCCGCCATAAAAATTCCTTGCCGCTGGATATTTGGCTCAATCAAGAATTCGCAAATCATCCAACGCTTTGGCAAAACGACGAAGAACGTTTTGAAACCACGGCAACGATTATCAAAACCGTTCAAGAAGCCAACGATTCAAAAGCGGATTTATTTGCTCATTTAGATAAAGGCAAAAGCCGCGAATCGTGGCTAGCAAAGAAAATTGAACAAAATGCAAATCAAGCTGGCGTGGTTAATGTCGGCAATTATGTCCAGCGAATTGACAACGCTTTAGACACCGCTAATCAAAACAACTGGAATGTGATTACGCGCAACGATGGCGCGATTAGTCAGGCGCGGAATTTGGATGGTTTCATTGCCGAGCATCATCACGCGAATACATTTAACGTTGATGCAGCGGCAAAAGGTAGTCCTTATCGTGCAAAAGTATTGGAACCAGCGGCGGGTGAAACCTACGGCAAAAATTCAATGGACATTGGCATTTATGACGGCGATGGCAAATTGGTTCGGCGTTATCAAGCAAAATACGGCGCAGATGCGGATAAAACCACAGAGTTGTTTGAACGCGGTGATTACCGTGGACAACGCAAATTAGTTCCCGAAGGTCATGCCGATGCAAATAGCACGGAAATCATTGAAATTGACGGCGTTAGTTCTAAGCCGCTTTCCAAAGAAGCCGCCAAAGAATTACAAGAAAAAGCCCAACGTGAAGCCGAAGCCAAACAATATGATTGGAATGATGCCAGCCGCATAGATATTGCTAAAAATATCGGCAAGCAAGCTGTGATTGCTGCCGCCATGACAGCAGGATTTCAAGGCGCACGGATTTTAGGGCGGCGCGTTTGGAATTCGATAACAGGCAAAGCCAATCAATCCGCGAATGAAGATTTAAAAGAATTTTTCGATTCATCCATTAGCAGTGCAACAAATGTCGGTGTGCAAGTCGCGGTATCTGGCGGGTTAGTGGTTGCCGCCAAAAGTGGTTGGTTGACGGTTTTAAAAGATACGCCAGCGGGGCAAATTGCCAATATCGCTTACGTCGCCACCGAAAATGCAAAATGTTTGTACAAATTCGCAAAAGGCGAAATGTCAGCAACTGAAACACTCGATGCAATGGGCAGTACCAACGCCAGTGCAATCGGCGGACTTTATGGCGCGATGCAAGGCGCGGCTTATGGTTTAGCGTTTGGTGGTGTGGGAGCTTTTGTTGGCGCGGTGGTCGGTGGTTTAGCAGGAAGTTCGGTTGGTGAAGCCATTTATCAAGGCAGTAAAGCGATTGCTAAAACCGCTGTGTCTG
>JBAXMT010000064.1:0-11359 GCA_037134135.1 Methylococcaceae bacterium
GCAATTTTAGAAGCGTTAAAATCGGCAGGTGCATTACACGCCGAATTGATCATTATCTAAACGAGAAAAACCATGTTAAGTACGCCCGCATCTTCGACAGCTTCGGTTTATAACGATTTTAGTGAATTTTCAAAAGTGAAAAATCAAGCTAAAACCGATTCTCCTGCTGCATTACAAAAAGTAGCGAAACAGTTTGAAGCGTTATTTTTAAATAACATTTTGAAAGGGATGCGGTCAGCGAAATTAGCAGAAGGCGCGTTTGATAGTGATCAAAGCAAAACGTATAACGAAATGTATGATCAACAGCTTTCAGTACATTTATCGGGCAAACCTGGTGTGGGATTAGCGGATTTAATTGTTAAACAACTTAGCCCTAAAGGTGAAAATCCAAATCCAACCAGTTTGGAAGAATACTTAAACGATCCTGTTTCGCTCATAAGAACGCCAGATGGCAAAATTCTCAACGGTTATGATGACGATGGCAAAAACGAAATGCCATTTAAGAATGGACGTTCGTTGCCGATACAATCAGCGGTGGATTTTGTCCGACAATTACAGCCTTTTGCAGAACAAGCGGCAAAAGGTTTGGGAATTGACCCTAATGCGTTGTTAGCACAAGCGGCATTGGAAAGTGGTTGGGGTAACTCGGTGATTAAAAATAGTGACGGCTCGAGCAGTTACAATTTATTTAACATCAAGGCAGATCGGTCGTGGCGCGGTAAAGAAGCAAACGTTTCAACCCTCGAATTTGACCAAGGTATTCCACGTCGAATGAATGCGGGCTTTAGATCGTATTCATCTTTCCAAGAAAGTTTTCATGATTATGTGAATTTTATTAAAAATAATCCACGTTATGATTCGGCATTAACCAAAGTCGGCAACACTGAACAATATATGCGTGAATTACAACGGGCGGGCTATGCGACGGATCCAAGCTATGCCGCCAAAGTCATGCACATTTATAAAAGTAATACGTTAAATTTATTTGCGAATAATTCGGCAGTAGCCACGAAATAAACATCGCCTACTGATTTTTTAACATTTTAGAAGCAGGTTATTCCTATGCCCAATGGAATTTTAGGTACAGCGTTAACAGGATTGATGGCATTCCAACGCTCGATGCAAACCACCAGTAATAACGTCGCCAACGTTAATACTGAAGGTTATAGTCGTCAAAATACGAATTTAGAAAGTGCAAACACCACATTCAGCGACGGTAATTACGTCGGCAATGGTGTGAACGTATCTAACGTCACCCGCAGTTATGATCAATTTATCAGCAACAACATTCGCACCACTGCATCAGCATTAGGCAGTGCGGATCGCTTTCAATCAATGACCGCACAGGTTGATAATTTGATGGCGAATCCCGATACGGGAATGGCGAGTTCAATGAAAGCCTTTTTTTCTGCCACAAATGGTGTGGCAAGTGATCCAACATCAATTCCTGCTAGACAAGTTATGGTCACAGCATCGAATACGTTGACCTCTCAATTTAATAATGTTTCATCGCAATTAGAAAATTTACGCGCAAACAATAACGCGTATATGCAAACAAACATTGATAGCATCAACTCTTACACGCAAAGTATCGCAGATTTAAACAGCAAAATCGCATCAGCAACACGCGGTGGCGGCTCACAATTCCCTAATAATTTGTTAGATCAACGTGATCAATTATTAGCGAAATTGTCTGAAAATATCGATGTTTCGACGCTGACACGTCCTGATGGTTCAGTTGATGTTTTTATCGGACAAGGTCAGGCGTTAATTTCTGGTGATTCACGTTCGACATTAACATTATCAAGTTCAACCACTGATCCAATGCAAAAAAATGTGATGATGAATGGTTATGATGTGAGCAATCAATTTGCGAGCGGTTCATTATCAGGTGCAGTGAAATTTCGTGATCAAGTTTTAGATCCAGCACAGCAACAACTTGGATTGGTCGCCGCAGGTTTAGGCATTGCGTTCAACGAAGTGCATAAACAAGGTATTGATTTAAATGGCGCAGCGGGAAGAGATATGTTCTCTTTTCAACCGACTGAAATTCCTGTTTATGCTAATAATGGCAATAACGGTGGAGGTATCACCGCGACTTTTGACAGAGCGACATTAAATCAATTACACGCGAGCGATTATCGCTTGGATTACACAGCTGGCGCGTATTCTTTAACGCGATTAAGCGACAATACAAAAGTGATGTTACCGACAGGTGGATTACCGACAACCGTTGATGGTATGACGATTACCGAAACTTCTGTGCCTGTGGGTACGGCGAGTTTTATGATTCGTCCAACCTATCAAGCAGCAAAAAATATAACGAGTGGAATTGTTGATCCAACTCAAATTGCTGCCGCAGATGGTAATGGCATGGGTGAAAACGTTAATGCGTTAGCCTTAGCTAATTTAGAAACACAAAGTACATTGGTTGAAGGCAAATCGTTTAATCAATCGTATCAGCAAATGGTGGCGCGAGTCGGTACTTCCGCTAATGCTGCAAGTGTGAGTTTATCTGCACAAAAAGCACTTAATAACCAAGCCGTTGAAGCACGCGCAAATTTTGCGGGTGTAAATCTTGATGAAGAAGCGGCAAATCTCATAAAATTTCAAAATGCTTATCAAGCCTCGTCTCAAGTGATTGCGATTTCGCGGTCATTATTTGATAGTTTACTTGCCGCCGTTCGATAGGAGTTTTTCTCATGCGTATTTCTACAGCTTATCCTCAACAATTTAATACCAACACCATGACTGACTTGCAAAGCAAGTTGAATCAAACTCAGATGAAAATTTCATCTGGGAAAAATTATTTAACACCGTCTGAAAATCCGTCTGCTACTGCATATTCACTTAGTTTCAAACAATCCATTGCAGAAGCGGCGACACATCAAGATAACATTGCTACTGCAAGCCAACGTTTGAGTTTAGAAGAAACAACATTGGCGAGCGTAATTGATACTATTCAGCGTTTACAAGAATTGGGCTTGCAAGGTGTAAGTGATTCAGGCAATTCTACTGTAGCGCGACACGCAATCGCAGCAGAATTTGATCAGTTAAACCAACATCTTATTGGATTGGCAAATACACGCAATTCAAACGGCGAGTATCTTTTTGCAGGCGTAAAATCAACCGTAATGCCGTTTAGTCAGGAAAATGCAAATCCTACGACACCTGCTGTTGTAACGACTCCAGTAACAAATATAACGGCAGCTGTAACAGATACAACTGCATTGGCTGTTGATCCAGCAATTGTTGACCCGCTACTTGTTGATCCAGCGGCAGCCGCAACTGTAAATACACCCGTTTCTGCATTTACTTATTTTGGGTCAAATACACAACGCTCCATTCAAATCGGTACAGGACGTACAATTACTGATGGTGATACAGGTACGGCTACATTTACCTCTGCAAAAACAGGGCAAACGCTTTTTGATACCGTTAAAAACTTTGCAACGGAATTGAGAGCCGACAAACCAACTTTAGAAACGTTGCAAGCGTTAGATGACGCGTTTACGCAAATTTCGACAGTACGTTCAAATGTTGGTGCGCGTATGAATGCGTTGGAACGTCAAAAAACAACGAATCAAGATTTCATTATTAACAATCAAACGGCATTGTCGCAGATTGAAGATTTGGATTACGCGACGGCAATTACGACTTTAAATACACAACAAAATTCATTGCAAGCGGCGCAACAATCGTATGCAAAAGTTCAAGGAATGAGTTTATTTAAATACTTGTAAAAGGCAGTCAAAAAATCGACATGAATTTTGAGTAAAACGTCACCTGCGTCAATCTATCGTTGAATCAAGTAAAAAAAACGGGGTTATGCTTAACAAGGTAGTGCTAGATGCGGTAATATCACCTAGTATTTTGCTTTGATAACAATGGAGAAAATGATGGCGAGTATTCTTGCAGTTGATGATTCAGCTTCAATGAGAAAAATGGTGGCGTTTACCTTAAAAACTGCTGGATATGATGTAGAAGAAGCCGAAGATGGTGTTGATGCTTTAGAAAAAGCCAAAGTTCGCACTTTTGATTGCGTCGTAACCGATGTCAATATGCCAAATAAAGATGGGATTGAGTTAATTCGAGATCTCAGAAAGCTACCGCAGTACAAACACGTTCCAATGCTGATGCTGACCACAGAATCAGGCATGGAAAAGAAAATGGAAGGCAAAGAAGCAGGTGCAACAGGGTGGATGGTTAAGCCATTTAATCCAGATCAGCTTTTGAAAACATTACTCAAAGTGCTGGGTTAATCAATTTAGCGCAACTTATATTTTTGTTTATTAAATACCAAAAAAGGAAAAGAAGATGTCTGTTGATATGACCCAGTTTCATGATGTTTTATTTGAAGAATGCTTAGAAAATTTAGACATTATGAAGTCAGAACTTGAAAGCATTGATTTAGATGCGTTTGATTTTGAAAAAATGATGACTATTTATCGTGGCGCACACACCATTAAAGGTGGTTGTGCGATGTTGGAATTCCACACTGTTGCCGAATATGCAAAAGAGATGGAACATCTTTTAGCTGAAATGCGTGATAAAACAAAATTAACCAATCCTGACAATATCAAAGTGATGTTGGAATCTGTTGAGTTTCTTCGCGCCATGATTAAGACACTTCAAAACAAAGAAGTCGTTAATGATGACGCTGCAGTGGCACATTGCACAAAAATGAAAGCATCAATCGTTTAATTACAAATTCACCCGCGCCGAGAAATCGGCGCAACAGTTTAAAAATGCTAAAGAAAATACCTTTACGACTTTTAGTTTATCTTGAGTTGATTTTTAGGCACAGCATTTGCTCTATCTTTGTATAATTTCAGAAATGGTTGGATTCCAACCTCATATAAATAAACTCAGGCGCACACAGGTAAAATTATGTCTATCGATATGTCACAATTTCATCAGGTCTTTTTTGAAGAGTGTTTTGAAGGCTTAGAAGCGATGGAGTCTGGATTGCTGTCGCTCGATATTGGCGACATTGATTCCGAGGTCATCAATACTATTTTTAGGGCAGCACACTCCATTAAGGGAGGTAGTGGCACGTTCGGCTTTACCGTCGTTGCCGAATATACTCACATCATGGAAACGCTACTCGATGAAATGCGTGATGGGCGTAGACAAGTTACAAAACCTGCGGTGGACGTACTTTTAGGTTCGGTTGATTGCTTACGCGAAATGTTAACATCCATTCAGAATGAAGAAGATGTCAACATGGAAAGCGCGGCGCAACATCAAGCTGCGCTAGAAATGGAGTTAAACGGGAAAGCAGGTGGCGGTGAACATGCCCCTGCACCAGTCGTTCACGCCGCCCCATTTGTTGTTCCAGTAGAAGAACCTGAAGAAGAGGAAGAAATCGATGAAGAACAAGGCTGGAAAATTTCATTCTGCCCTTATTTAAGCCTACTGAAAACAGGTAATGATCCCGTTCGTTTATTCCGTGAATTAAGCGTGCTAGGTAAATTAACATCAAACGTCAATATCCAAGATGTACCACCTTTTGCTGAATTAGATCCCGAAGAATGCAACATTTCATGGGAATTAACATTAGTTAGTGATGCAACAGAAGCAGCGGTTCGCGAAATTTTCAGCTGGGTTGAAGAAGATTGTGCGTTGGAACTTGCACCGTTAGCAAAACCTAAAAAAGTAAAAAAACCAAAACCCGCGCCCTCACCTGCTCCTGTCGTTGAAGCAGCACCCGCTGCTGTAGCTGAAGCAGCACCTGTTGTGGTTCCTAAAAAAGCAGCACCAACAGAATCCGATCCATCAAAAAATGCACCAAAGGCTTCTAGTTCGATTCGAGTAGATACCGATAAAATTGATACTTTGATTAACATGGTGGGCGAAGTTGTAATTACACAATCCATGTTAGGTTTGATTGGTGAAAATTTCACAATGGATAAAGTCGGGCAGCTTAAACGTGGTTTGGCACAATTAGAACGTCACACTCGCGATTTACAACAAAGTGTAATGAATATCCGAATGTTGCCGATTAGTTTCGTATTTAGTCGTTTCCCGCGATTAGTTCACGACATCAGTACCCAATTACATAAAAAAATTACGCTGAAATTGGTGGGTGAAAACACCGAAGTCGATAAAGCGGTAGTTGAGTTAATTAACGATCCATTAGTGCATTTAATTCGTAATAGTTTAGATCACGGCATCGAAATGCCTGCGGATCGGGTTGCCGCTGGCAAACCTGAAATGGGAACAATCGAATTAAAAGCCTATCATCGCGGCGGTCACATCGTAATCGAAATTGTCGATGACGGACGCGGCATGGATAAAGCCAAATTACTCGCAAAAGCGATTGAAAAAGGCTTGGTCGAAGAATCCACCATAATGACAGATAAACAAATTCTGGAATTGATTTTCATGCCAGGATTCTCAACCGCCGAAAAATTGACTGATATTTCTGGACGCGGCGTTGGTATGGACGTAGTACGTCGAAATATCCAATCATTGGGCGGCAATATCGACATCATTTCTGAACTTGGCAAAGGTTCAACTATCGCGATTCATTTACCGTTGACGTTGGCAATTTTGGACGGTCAATCGGTAGCAGTTGGCGATGAAACTTATATTGTCCCACTCGTTTCAATTATCGAATCTATCAACATCACAGAAAAAATGCTCAATAAAGTTGCAGGTAAAGGCGAAACCTTTAAATTGCGTAACGAGTATTTACCGATTATCCGAATGCGCGAAATTTTCAACGTAAAATCGGGCAACGCCACAAAATCAAATGAAGGCGTAATCGTTGTTGTGGAAGGACAAGGCGCATTATGTGGCTTTTTGGTTGATGAATTGCTTGGTCAACAACAAGTGGTTATTAAATCGTTGGAAGCCAATTATCGACGTGTTGAAGGCGTGTCAGGTGCAACCATTTTGGGCGACGGTTCGGTGGCGTTAATTCTCGACGTGCCTGGTTTAGTTCGCTTGTCCGTGCGCTAATTTTTCTCACTCATTTATACAGAAAACTGTTATGTCACAAGAAAACGAAAAACCGATTGCAAAAGAAGTCGCGCAAGCTAATTCAGAAATGCCAATTACTATTCAGTATTTAAGTTTTGTATTAGGCAAAGAAGAATACGGCGTTGATATTTTACGAGTACAAGAAATTCGCAGTTGGGAACCTGTGTCACGAGTTCCAAATGTGCCACTTTATGAAAAAGGTGTGGTGAATTTGCGCGGCGCGATTGTGCCAATTATTGATTTACGCGAACGTTTTGCTCTGAGCAAAGTCGAATATACGCCACTTACAGTTGTCGTGGTTTTGCAAACAGGCAGCGGCAGTCACACGCGAATTATGGGAGTCGTTGTTGATTCAGTTTCTGACGTGATTAGCGTGGATAAATCTGAAATTCAAGGCGCACCTGATTTTGGTACAAAAGTAAGTAACGAATTTATTAATGGTCTTGTTTCGGTTAATGAACGCATGGTGATGCTGCTTGACGTAGATAAATTATTGACGTTAGACACAATGGAATTAATAGAAAGTTAATTTTAATCACCAATTTTTAACGAGATAAGCCGTAATGAAAATGAATATCCCTGTCACAAACAATGAACGTTTGATGAAAACAGGTACGATTTTAGTCACTCGTACTGATTTAAAAGGTGTGATTACGTTTGTGAATGATGCCTTTGTAGAAATCAGCGGATATTCACATCATGAACTTATTGGTGCATCACACAATGTTGTTCGCCATCCCGATATGCCTCAAGCGGCGTTTGAAGATATGTGGAGTACCATCAAAAAAGGTAATCCGTGGCACGGTGTAGTTAAAAATAGGTCGAAATCAGGTGATTTTTATTGGGTGAACGCGAATGTCATGCCGTTGTTGGAAAATAACGTAGCGATTGGTTATATTTCTGTACGTCACGCACCTTTACGAAGCGATATTATTGAAACCGAAGCGTTGTATCGCAAAATTGCAGCGAATCAAGCTGTGTTACACGCAACAGGTTTCGCAGCATTTTTAAAGAAAATTAAAGAAATTTCGCTTGGCAAAAAATTAGCATTTGCATCAACCTTTCTTGTTGCTCCGAATGTTTTTTTAATGTCCGAGTTTTTCAATGCCGCCCATTATGGTTCGCTATCCGTTGCGGCGGGATTAACGGTTTTTGGTGGTTTGATGGTGTTTAACATTTCGCACAATACCTGTGAATTAGTAGAACTATCCATCAATGAATTATACCGATTAAGCACCGACAGATTCGCTAAACCACCTGATTTAAAACGTAATGACAAATTTGGTGAGTTATTACGCGCCATTTATGGTACAGGAATTAGATTAGGCAGCGATTTAGGGGATTTACGTCAATCATCTTCTGATGCTCTGCGCGTGATTAGTGGATTGGAAAATGTGCAATCTAGCGTATTAATTGCAGATGCGAATTTAGAAATTATTTTTGTGAATAAAGCAGCACAACAATTATTTTCAAATGCAGAAAATGATATTCGTAAAGATCTGCCTAATTTCAAGGCAGCAAATCTACTTGGTTCAAAAATTGATATATTTCATAAAAATCCTGAATATCAACGGAATTTATTAAAAGGACTGACCGATTCTATAACGTCACAGCTAACATTAGCAGGGCGTTCAATGCAAGTCATTGCTAAACCTGTCATTGCTAGTAACGGCGAGCGCATTGGTTACGTCGCGGAATGGCAAGATAGAACTTTAGAAGCAAAAATTGAACAAGAAATTGTAAATTTAGTAAATTCAATTAAAGTTGGAAATTTAAGTGCGCGAATTCGTGTTGATGACAAAGAAGGTTTTGAGAAATCGCTATCTATTAACATTAACGAATTAACCGATATAATTGAAAATGTCTTCGTTGACATCAATACAATTATCGAAAAAATGGCAGACGGTGATTTAACCAATAGCATTCAATCGGATTACCAAGGTATTTACGCAGAATGTAAAGATCATATTAACGATGCAATTTCTAAAATCAGTCATTTTATTTTACAAATTCGCGAAACGGCTGAATTCGTCAATAACTCGTCACAAGAAATGGCAAGCGGCAACAATAATTTGTCACAACGTGTTGAACAACAAGCTAGTAGCTTGGAACAAACGGCTGCGAGCATGAATGATTTATCTCACACCGTGAAAAGCAATGCCGAAAATACACAGCAAGCCACGAAAGTAGTTGAGTCAGCGACACAACTCGCAGAAAAAGGCGGTGAGGTGGTGAAGTCTGCCATTGGCGCGATGTTGGAAATTAACGAAAGTAGTAATCGTATCGCTGAAATCATTGGTGTGATTGACGAAATCGCTTTCCAAACTAATTTGTTGGCGTTGAATGCTTCCGTAGAAGCAGCAAGAGCAGGCGAACAAGGACGTGGTTTTTCTGTAGTTGCTACGGAAGTCAGAAACTTAGCGCAACGCAGCGCAACTGCAGCAGCACAAAGTAGTGAATTGATTCAAAATAGCGTACAAAAAGTGCGCTCTGGCACGGCATTTGTTAATGAAACAGGTGCAGCATTGATGGAAATTGTCGATAGTATTATCAGAGTTGGTGACATTGTCGGACAAATTACCGAATCCAGCGATAAACAATCGACTGGAATTAGTCAGGTAAATCAAGCCGTGGCGCAAATGGATGATATTACCCAACAAAATTCTGCTTTAGCGGAAGAAGCGGCAGCGAACAGTATGGCAATGAGTGAGCAGTCTGCCAAAATGTCTCAGTTGCTCAATTTCTTTAAAGTCAGTGACAAAAATTTATCGACACGAAGCCAAACTTCAACACCGATGAAACAACCTGTCGCAAAAATGAAATCACCTGCCCTACCCGTTTCGACAATGAGCAGTGGCAATGATGATTGGGAAGAGTTTTAAAACTGATAATGCTACATATAACCCGCAGGAAATAACAATCATGACTACTGATGTACATAATAAACAAATTGAGCAATTTTTAACTTTTGAACTCGCCAGTGAAGTCTATGGTGTGGAAATTTTAAAAGTACAAGAAATCAGAGGTTGGGAAGCTGTGCGTGTAATTCCAAACGCCCCTTCTTTTATTAAAGGCGTATTAAATTTACGCGGTTCTGTCATTCCGATTGTGGATTTACGCGAACGGTTTTCGCTAGAACATTGTGAATATACCCATAAAACTGTCGTAATTGTGTTGTGCGTAAAACATCACCGCACTGAAACGTTTGTGATGGGAATTGTGGCAGATGCGGTTTCAGATGTTCTCGATATTAAACTCAGCGAAATTAAAAAAGCACCTAATTTTGGTTCGCAATTAGATACTCGTTATATGCGTGGAATGCACGTTTATAAAAAAAATATGATTATGCTTTTGGACGTAGACAAACTACTTAATCCAGATGAACTTGATGGAATGGATGAGCTTGCCGATTCTATTTCGCCTGACACGGAAGACTTTCTGTAATGACCAGAATAATCGCCATTATTAACCAAAAAGGCGGGGTCGGAAAGACCACGACGACAGCGAATTTGTGCCACGCACTCGCTGAATTAGGCAAAAAAGTGACGGTCATTGATTTTGATCCGCAAGGACATTTAGCCGTTTCATTTGGCATTATTTCACACAATTTAAGTGGCGTTGATTTGGCTTTGCTTAAAGAAAAAACCATTGAAGACCAAGCTGTATCGGTGCGTGAAAATTTACAATTGATTCCTGCAGGCTCGAAACTTAAAGACGTAGAGCAAATGAATAACACAGGTTCACCACGCGGAGTCATGTTGCGTGATGCGTTGCGTGGTCAATTGGAAGATCAAGATTTCATATTTATTGATTGCCCGCCATCGTCAGGATTATTGGTGGCAAATGCGTTAATTGCCACACAAGAAATTTTGGTTCCAATGGCGAGTGATTTTCTAGCGTTACAAGGTTTGTCGCATTTAATGGCGACAGTGAAGCGTTTTGAAGGTGCATTAAAACGGCAATATAAACTTTCGGTCGTGATTTCGCGTTATATGTCCACGCGCCGTATTTCTGGTCAGGTTATAAACATATTACTGTCTCACTTTCCTAATCAGATATTGGCGACAGTCATTCGTGAAACAGCGTTATTAGCGGAATGTCCAAGTTTTGGACAAACCATTTTGGAATACAGTCCAAAAAGCCGTTCTGCACGAGATTTTCGTAATCTTGCCAATGATTTTCTTGAAGATAGGGTAATGACAGATGACAACAAATAATTTAATTGGTTACGATCCATTAGCGTGGATGGATGGCGAAACGCTTGACGAAACACCTCCTGCACCCGCTAAAAAAGTAACTAAAGCGAAAACAAAAGCAAAAGCCGCTCCCGTGGTTGATGAGCCAGAAGAACAAGTTGAACAAGTTGAACAAG
>JBAXMT010000065.1:0-11309 GCA_037134135.1 Methylococcaceae bacterium
CGTGATGGACTTCGTATTTTTCTTTCAAGCCGCGCAAAATCGCAATCGTATCTTCAACGCTCGGTTCATCGACCAACACTTTTTGAAAACGTCGCTCTAACGCAGCATCTTTTTCAATATATTTGCGGTATTCGTCGAGCGTCGTTGCGCCAACGCAATGCAATTCGCCTCGCGCCAAAGCAGGTTTGAGCATATTTCCTGCATCCATCGCGCCTTCAGCTTTCCCCGCGCCAACCATCGTGTGCAATTCGTCGATGAACAAAATGACTTGCCCTTCTTGTTTCGCCAAATCATTCAAAACCGCTTTCAAGCGTTCTTCAAATTCGCCGCGAAATTTTGCCCCTGCAATCAACGCCGCCATGTCGAGCGATAAAACTTGTTTATGTTTCATGCCTTCTGGCACTTCGCCGTTAATAATACGTTGTGCTAATCCTTCGACAATTGCTGATTTACCCACACCAGGTTGCCCGATTAACACAGGATTATTTTTGGTTCGACGTTGCAACACTTGAATCGTGCGACGAATTTCGTCATCACGTCCAATAACAGGGTCAAGTTTGCCTCGTTCAGCGCGTTCGGTTAAATCAATCGTGTATTTTTTCAAGGCTTGACGTTGGTCTTCGGCGTTGGCATCTTGCACGGTTTCGCCGCCGCGTAATTTTTCAATTGCTGATTCTAATAATGCTTTTGATAGTCCGTGTTTTTTAAAAATTTCGGTCAACGCGCATTTTTCGTCGGCAACGGCGAGTAAAAATAATTCGCTCGAAATGAAATTGTCACCGCGTTTTTGAGCGAGTTTGTCAGTGAGGTTTAATAAACGGTCGAGTTCGTTGGATAAACGCACATCACCGCCTGTACCGCTGACGCTGGCTAATCGGTTGATTGACGCTAACGTGTCAGCGCGTAAGGTCGGCACGTTGATATTGCTTTGTGCAAGTAACGGCTTGATGCTGCCGCCTTCTTGGTCAAGCAAGGCGAGTAATAAATGCGCTGCTTCGATGAATTGATGGTCTTTGCCTAACGCTAAACTTTGCGCGTCAGCAATCGCTTCGTGAAATTTACTGGTTAATTTGTCCATTCTCATTGTGTTGTCCTTTATAAAATAATTTGAATCGGCGTTGGTGCATAAATAAGATTATTTATACACCAACGCCTTTTAATTTCGTTTAGCCAAACAAATTATCCAAAATCATCATCACAACAAATCCGCCCATTAAAGCAAATGTCGCATAACGTGAACGACCATTTGAATGTGTTTCGGGAATAATTTCTTCACTAATCACAAATAACATCGCACCCGCTGCAAAACCCATTGCAATAGGTAATAGTGGTTGAAATGCAGTCACCATCGTAATACCAAGCAAACCGCCTACTGGTTCAACTAATCCTGTTAACGTAGCAATACCAACAGCTCGCCATTTGTTATAACCCAAACCAACGAGTGGTAATGCAACCGCCAAACCTTCTGGCATATTTTGCAATGCAATCGCTACAGTCAACGCCAGTCCATTTTGAATTTCGCCCGAACCAAAACTTACACCAACCGCCATGCCTTCTGGAAAATTATGAATCGTAATAGCGATAATAAATAACCAGATTTTTTTCAATGAGTTAAGTTGTTTATCAGATAGCGTATCGAAATGAATATGTGGTAATTGTTTATCTGCAAAATGCAGAAAAAATGCACCCACTATCATTCCCGCTGAAACAATATAAATGCCCTTCCCTGCCCACATTACATTGCCATATTCCAACCCTGGAACAAGCAACGAAAATGTAGTGGCAGCCAGCATCACACCTGCTGCACCACCCAGTAACGTGTTAAATAAATCATTAGAAATCTTTTTGAACCAAAGCACAGGTAATGCGCCAATCCCCGTCGCTAATCCAGCAAAAATACTCGCTAAAAAACCAACCACAACAACCGAACCAAATACCAAATATAACGTGCCAAACACTAAGAATTGACTCGCTAAAAACAACCCCGCCCATATTGAATAACGTTGTAACGTAGGTAAAGCCTGTATTTGTTGATATTTTGGACAGTTTTGAATGTTGACCAGAATCGTTTCAGAATATAATTGCAGTTTTGTAAAAAGGGTTGTGGATGTAGACATAATTTTTCCTGTTTAAATGTGAATTTAACTAATCTTTCTGCAAAACACCTCTCAAGGCATCATAATTTCAATTCCGATAAACTCGCATAATCATCGGGACGAATCGTTTTAAATTCCCAATCAAATAAACGTTCGCTTTCTGAAATAGCTAAATCGTTGATGCTAGCCATGCGTTTTTGCATTAAACCTTGTGCGTTAAATTCCCAATTTTCATTCCCGAAAGAACGAAACCATTGCCCTTCCACATCATGCCATTCATACGCAAAACGTACTGCAATTCGATTTTCATGAAATGCCCATAATTCTTTTATTAAGCGATATTCTAATTCGTGCGCCCATTTGCGTTGCAAAAACGCGGTGATTTCATCGCGTCCTTGCAAAAATTCAACACGATTTCGCCAAACGCTGTCCACGCTGTAAGCCAACGCGATTTTTTCAGGAACTTGTAAATTCCAACCATTTTCAGCTGCCCGCACTTTTTGTGTAGCAGTTTCAGCAGTAAACGGAGGAAATGGCGGTCTGGATTCATCTGTCATAAAAGCCTCTTATTTTTTGAAAGCAGCAAACGTTTTTTTCGCCAACGCGATTAACATTTCGCGTTTTACAAATGCGGCATAACCTAAAATCCCTAAGAATAATCCATCAAACAAATTTTCTAAAAAGGAATCATCATCTGAGTTTCCAGCGGCTAATTCTGCAGCAACTTTTGCTTTTTCAACATCTTCCATTTTTGGTGCAACTGTTTGAACAGCGACTTTTGAAGGCGTTACGGGGGCATTCAAATCAGGTAAACCTAAACTTTGCCATGCGTCGTAATCTTGCCAAATAGGATAACCCGCGCCTTTTTTCCAGTATTCTTTGGTGAAATACGGCGCAAGGCTCATGCCGTGCGACATTGGAATGCCTTTATCGTCGATAAATCCGTCATAAACCACCAAACTAATATCACCGCCTTCGCCGATACCGTTTGTGGTGAATGATTTTTCAACATGGTCGTGGAACATCCAAATGCCTTGACCAAAACTGTTCAGTCCATCGTCTTTACCATTCAATTCCAAATCCAAACGTTGTGCGGGAACCATGCCGTGAACATCGCGTTGAATATAAGAACCTGCGCCATTATCTACGCCGTCATAATGTGTCACCGTTGGTTTGTGACCATGAATGTGAACGGCTAACGATTCGGTATGACCATTCAAAATACGCAATTTCACTTTTTCGTCTTCTTTCATGTGAATCAAGGATTCGCGCAACGTGTACGGAAACGAACGCCCGTTCAACATGAAATAATCGTCCGTCGCATCGGTCGTGTCGTATTCCATGTTCATGTGTTTAGCGATTAAACGTGGGTCATTCGCTGAACGCGCCACCACTTCATGCAATTCTTTATCGACCGATTCATAATGCAAATCGTATTCACGAGCATATTTTTCAAGCACCGCGACCGAAGGATGACGCACCTGCCCTGCCCCAACATTTAACACTTGCGGGAAGTTGTTCGGACGATTTTCTTCAACAATAAACATGCCTTGCAAGCCCATCGGAATGTGTGTGTGCGGCTGAACGTGACAGTGATAATACATCGTGCCTGGTTGGCGCGGCTTGATGACGTAGGTTTTGCTTTCGCCAGGCATCGTATCCATGTTGCTGGTTTGCCCCACGCCATCATTGCCGTGATCCATACTATCCATAAACGGATGATCAACGCCGTGCAAATGAATCGAATGCGGTAAATAATGGGTGTTTTCTAATACAATCCAAACCACGTCGTCTTGTTCAACGCGAATCGTCGGTGACGGTACGCGCAACAAAGGATTTGCAATGGATTCATACAAATTGATGGTAGACATATCACGCGTTTTTGGCGCATACACCCAAAAAGTCGGCTGAATTCCTGGTGCAATATCAAATGTCGTAATCGGACTTTTTACGTCAGGTGAATGACCGTTGAGTTCAACAACTTCTAATTTAATTACAATTTTATCTGGATCACCGTCGCCATCCATATCGTCAGTCATCGTAATGGCATCAGCGGCGAGTTGCGTTTGCATCAACGTATCCATCGATACGCCATTCGTACCTTTTACAAATGCTGCAATATCAAACGGGTTATCGGGCGTACAGAGTTTTGAGGCTTGAATTTTTACGCCGTCGATAACTTGTTCTTTGCGCCAATTAGCATCCATAAAATCTGAACAAACTTCTTCAACCTTACCCAATGGCACTTTTGTAGATGGCGGTAAATCAGTAGCGGCGTGGCTTAACGTTGTTACTAATAAAAGCGAACTACTGCCTAACAAAGTAAAAATAGTTTTACGCATGAAAATGACCTCGAAACGATAAAAGAAATGATGACGTGATTTTAACTGAAACAACTTAATAATTCATTGTTGCTGACGCGGTAAATAAAAGGTGACAATAAATGACGAAATCAAAAGCAGTCCGCCCAAACACAACATCGCAAAAATCGGGCTAATTTGTTGTGCTGCAGCGAAACTATAACTACCCACTGCAAATAACATAGCGATATTTTGAAAAAATCCCTGTAATGCAATCGCTCGACCACTGCCAATCGATTGTTTTCCTAATTCTTGTAATGCTGCGTTAATTGGCACAATAAACATACCGCCCATCATTCCAATCAATAATAAAACGCCGCGTGCAGCCCAAATCGTATCAGTAAAACTCAACGTGATAATCAGTAACGCCATGCCATAAGCGGCAAATCTAGCACGTTGCAAATGTTCTAACGGAATTAAACGCGGCACAATCGCTGAACCGATAATAATACCAACAGCTAAAAACAACGTGAGTTGAGCAATTTCAGTTGCGCTGTGTAATTCTAAAACGAGTGGCGACCAAGCAACTAAAATTACACGCAATGTGGCAGCACTCGCCCAAAATAATGCGCCACCAAGAATGACAAATCGGGCGCGAGGCAAAATTAAAAATTGAGATATTTGTGAAAAAAAGCCGCATTGCGGTGCAATTTTTACAGATTTAGAATTGAGAAATGTAGTGATATAAGCAGACAACAAAAACAAACCAATCGTACCGATCAGCGCATTTTGAATTGAAGCATCAGCAACTGTTGCACCAATTACCATGCCGAGAAGAATCGCTAAAATGGTTGAACCTTCAATCCAACTATTCGCTTTTACAAGCGCGTCATGATTGACTAATTCAGGCAAAACTCCATATTTTGCAGGACTATAAATTGCCGCGCCACTGCCTACTATGGCATAAGCAATCAGCGGTTCAACGTTCAAAAGTAATAAAACCGCGCCACACGCTTTTAATAAATTCGCCGCCATTAAAATTCGTGCTTTCGGGTAATTATCAGCCAGTGTTCCTACCCACGGAGCGAAGATTACAAACGCAATTAAAAATGAACTTTGCAATGCAGGAATATACCAACTCGCAGAATTTTGCTCGTGCATAACAAGTGCGATAACGGTAAATAAAATCGCGTTATCAGCGAAAGCTGAAAGGAATTGTGCAATCAAAAGAGCCGAAAAAGATTTATTCATTTTGTTTTTAGCGTAAAAGTGAATTATTTATTTTACATTGACAATATATTTCTCACCTTTTCGATTGCAACAAATTCTGCCGCCATTAACAAATGAACAGTGAATTACCGCCAACTTTGTAGATGTCAGTCAAAGGAGCGTCTATAATTCTGGCGGATAACAAAAAATTTAAATTTTTACTAGGAGATACAAATGAGTTTTACCGATTACAAAGTAGCTGATATTTCACTGGCTGCGTATGGACGCAAAGAAATCAACATTGCAGAAACTGAAATGCCTGGTTTAATGGCATTGCGTGCGGAATTTGGTGCGGCACAACCATTGAAAGGCGCACGCATTGCGGGCTGTTTGCACATGACAATTCAAACTGCTGTGTTAATGGAAACATTGACGGCATTAGGCGCAACCGTGCGTTGGTCATCATGCAACATTTTCTCAACCCAAGACCACGCCGCCGCAGCAATGGCAGCCGCAGGGATTCCTGTTTTTGCGTGGAAAGGTGAAACTGAAGCCGAAGCCGAATGGTGTATTGAGCAAACAATTATCAGTGCAGACGGCTGGAAACCCAATATGATTTTGGATGATGGCGGCGATTTAACCACCATGATGCACGACAAATTCCCTGAAATGATGTCAGAAATTAAAGGCATTTCGGAAGAAACCACGACAGGTGTTTTACGCTTGTATGAAATGGTGAAAAAAGGCTTATTGAAAGTCCCCGCGTTTAACGTCAATGATTCTGTTACAAAATCGAAATTCGATAATTTATACGGTTGCCGCGAATCGCTCGTTGATGGCATTAAACGCGCCACCGATGTAATGATTGCAGGAAAAATCGCGATAGTTGCAGGTTATGGTGACGTGGGTAAAGGTTGCGCTCAATCATTACGCGGTTTAGGGGCAACAGTTTGGATTACCGAAATTGACCCAATTTGTGCGCTGCAAGCTGCAATGGAAGGTTATCGTGTTGTTACGATGGAAGAAGCCGCGCCAATTGCGAACATTTTTGTTACTGCAACAGGCAACTTCAACATCATTCGACATGAACATTTATTAGCAATGCGTGACCAAGCGATTGTATGCAATATCGGACATTTTGATGCAGAAATCGAAATTTCATCGTTACGCCAATACACTTGGGAAAACATCAAACCTCAAGTTGACCACGTTATTTTTCCAGACGGAAAACGCTTAATTATTTTGGCAGAAGGTCGTTTAGTGAATTTAGGTTGCGCGACAGGACACCCTAGTTTTGTGATGTCAAATTCATTCTGTAACCAAGTTTTGGCGCAAATGGAATTGTGGGCGAATGGATCAAACTATGAAAATAAAGTGTATATTTTGCCGAAAAAATTAGATGAAAAAGTAGCACGTTCACATTTAGCTCAATTGGGCGTAAAACTCACAACTTTAACCTCTGAACAAGCCGCTTACATTAGCGTTCCCGTCGAAGGTCCATATAAAGCAGATCATTACCGTTATTAATGTAACGCCTAAATTACTGATGTTACGCATCGATGATGTGTGACATCAGTTAATGATTAAAAAAATCTGTCATCGTCATTGCCATCACCGCCATCCGCACCGCAACACCATTACTCACCTGCTGTAAAATTACAGACTGTTCACCATCGGCGACTTTTGAATCAATTTCCACACCTCGATTGATAGGTCCAGGGTGCATCACAATTGCATTAGGTTTTGCAATTTTTAACTTTTCCTCTGTTAATCCAAAACAACCAAAATACTCACTTTCACTTGGTAACAACGCCGAAGTCATGCGTTCTTTTTGCAGCCGCAACATAATAATCACGTCAATATCTTGCAAACCGTCTTGTAAATTGTGCGAAACCGTCACGCCCAACGATTCAATTTCAGCGGGCAATAGTGTTTTCGGTGCAATCACGCGTACTTCTTTTACACCCAAAATGTTAAGTGCATGAATTTCAGAACGCGCCACCCGTGAATGCAAAATGTCTCCAATAATCGCCACCCGCAACTTTGAGAAATCTGGTTTGTGTTGTCGAATCGTGAACATATCTAACATCGCTTGCGTCGGATGTGCGTGTTGACCGTCGCCCGCATTGATAACACTGATGTGTGGCGCAGTTTGTTGCGCGATGAAATGTGCCGCACCACTCACCGCATGACGTACCACAAACGCATCAACAAACATCGCTTCTAAATTACGAATCGTATCGAGCAAACTTTCACCTTTTGAAGTCGCCGACGTAGCAATGTTCATATTCACGACTTCAGCCCCCAAATTTTTAGCCGCAAGTTCAAAGGTTGTGCGCGTGCGTGTACTGTTTTCAAAAAACAAATTCACGACCGTTTTGTCACGCAATAATGATGTCGATTTAATTTTTTGGGGTGATTGTGTGTTGTCAATAAACGTTTCTGCGGTATCGAGAATTTGCGTCAAAAGTTTCGCACTCAAGCCTTCGGGTGTTAAAAAATGTTTTAATTTGCCATCGGCAGTAAGTTGTAAATTCGTGGTCATGGATTTAGTTTCAAAAATTTAGTAAGTGAGTTTTTAAAAACGATAGGATTTCAACGCGGCTTTTAAATTGATAGGATTCCGAAATTCTTTCAGCTCTGTTTTTGCATATTTAAGCACTAACTGCATTTCTCTAATATCAACTGACAGCGATTTTAGAACTTGTTGCGGCTGTAAATTGGAATGCAAAGATGTTTTTAATTGCATTTTAAACGGGTATTCAATTTGTTGAATTTCTTGCTTTAATTCACTGAATTGCGCTTGTAATACTTTATTAAATTGCTTTAATCGCTCTTCTGTCATCGTGTTCAAATGCGTCTGATCAATTTGTTCAATTTCAAGTTGTAACGCCAATAATTGCAGTAAATCTTTTTTGGTGTAAGCGATATTTGCTCGTTGCATGAGTTTAGTTTTACGTTCTCGTTCAGCTTCATCAGGTTCACGATCGGGATGCAAAGCCGCCACTAATTTCCGAAAAACTTCTTGAATCGATTTGGTCGCATTTTGTTCTTCGTCTTTTTTTTGAGTTTCTATTTCGAGCTGTTTTGCTGATTTTTTACGGTTATGCGGTTTTTCTTCGTGATGTTGTGTTTGAATTTCTGGCGTTTCAATTTCAAATTCAAATTCTGGCAAATCGTCTTCAAATTCGGTGTCGCTGTAACGATTGTAAATCGCTTTCAGTTCCTCTTTACCCGCATAAATCAAACCTATCGACAAATTACAAATAAGTTCTTTGATTTTGGCTTTATCCGTTTTTTTGAAAAATTTATCAGCATAGGCTTCATCCAATAAATGAACTAACGCCATACGGCAATCATGGTAATTATCTGCAATCGGTTGATATTCAGAATGAAAACGCTGCTGATATTTTGTGGTGGTTTCTTGCCATTCTTGCAATAATTTTTTTTGCTCTTCGATTTTTTTGGTTAAATCATTAAACTTTTTTTGCGCTTTCGACGATGTGGTTTGGTCGATTTCATGGTCACTCAGCGCAATTTTTTGATTGTCGTACAACATTGAATTTCCTCTCACATTTTTTCGTGTAATTTTAAAAAACGTTCATAACGTGATGTTGAAATTTCGCTGTTTTCAACAGCGGTGCGAACGGCACAACCTTTGTCGAGATGATGGCTGCAATCATTAAATTTACATTGCGCCAAAAAGGGTAAAAATTCTCGATAACCTTGTGCTAATTGTCCGCGTGAAATATCGGCTAAACCAAAAATTGCCACGCCTGGCGAATCAATTAAATCGCCGCCTTCAGGCAAATGATAAAGCGTCGCTGCCGTTGTCGTGTGTCGTCCGTGTTTTGTTGTCGCTGAAACGGTGTTCGTTTTTAGATTTTTGTCGGGAATTAACGTATTAGTTAACGATGATTTTCCCACGCCAGATTGCCCAGTAAAAATGCTTACTTGTCCACGCAAGGCTTGTTTTAACTCACTTAAACTTTCAACGTTATTCGCACAAACACGATATAACGCATAACCCAAATTTACATAATTTGCCAATTCAGTTTCAATTTCATTTGAAAGCGGCAAATCGGTTTTGTTCAAAATCAACGAGGCTTGAAAATCACGATTTTCACAAATCGCCAAATACTGGTCGAGCAACAAAAAATCACAAAACGGCTCTACCGCAAACACAACAAATACGTTGTCGATATTTGCCGCAACAGGACGAATTTTATCGTTTCGTGACGGGCGACTTAATACCGATTTGCGTGGTAAAAGTGCTTCAATTCGTCCTTGTTCTGGTGCGACGAGCGACCATAAAACCTTGTCGCCAACCGTCACGGTGTCTAATTTTCGTAACGGTTGACACAAAATAATTTCGCCATTGTGTTCAACTGCGATGCCTTGTCCTAAATGCGCGATAACTAAGCCTTCGAGTGTTTCGCTCATGCCGATTTTTCCAAATGCGCGATACGAATCGCCGCAGGTGGATGGCTGTAATAAAACGACGCATAAAGCGGGTCTGGCGTGAGCGTGCTGGCATTTTCTTCGTATAATTTCACCAAACCGCTGACTAATTTACTGGCTTGCGCGTGTTGCGACGCAAAATCATCGGCTTCAAATTCAAATTTGCGTTGAAAATACGCGCTAATCGGTTGCATGAAAAAGGTAAAAATCGGCGCAATCAACGTAAACAATAATAATGCCGCTGCATTCGACGCATGGTCAACGCCTAATCCTGTGAAAAACCATTCTTTGTCAATCATCCAACCCAAAATCGCAAAACCGATTAGCGTCGTAATTGACGTTGAAATCAGCATTTTGACAACGTGCTTGCATTTGAAATGCCCCAATTCGTGCGCCAAAACCGCTTCCAATTCTTCGTCGTCAAGCGATGCAACCAAATTATCAAAAAACACGATGCGTTTATTGTTGCCTAAGCCCGTGAAATAGGCATTTCCGTGACCTGAACGTTTTGAACCATCCATAATGAAAATGCCTTGGCTGTTAAATCCACACCGTTCGAGTAAACCTGAAATGCGCGTTTTTAACGCGCCATCTTCCATCGGTGTGAATTTGTTGAAAAGTGGCGCGATAACGGTTGGAAATAACCAGCTCATTAACAATGAAAAACTCATTAAAATTGCCCAAGCCCAAATCCACCAAGTGCTGCCGACGCTTTCCATAATCCATAAAATTAACGTCAAAATCGGCAAACCAATCCCCGCCGCAAGTCCTAATTGCATGATTTCGTCTTTGATGAATTGGGCGGGCGTGTTTTTGTTGAAACCAAATTTTTCTTCAATGACAAACGTACCGTACCAACTCACAGGCATTTCTGACAACGACATTAAAAGTGTCAATAACGCAATCGCGCTAACGCCCGCCATTAAAGGGGACTCGATTCGAGCGGTGCAAAATTCAAAAATGAAATTGATGCCGCCGAATACAGTCAAAATTAACAACAAACCCACGCCGTACCAACGTTCGATGTCGGCGAGTTTTGATTTTGCTTGCGTGTAATCAGCGGCTTTTTGATGGGCGGCGAGCGAAACAGTTTGCGAAAAGGCTTCGGGAACATCGTCACGATGCGCTAAAACGTAAGCGGCTTGGCGTTTTGCTAACCAAAATTGAGTCGCCGTAACAATGGCGAACATAAGTAAAAATAAGACGGTAAAAGAGTTCATTGGCTTGGAGGTTCTGTTTTAAA